>JAUZQX010000165.1 GCA_030950765.1 Ghiorsea sp. | reverse complement strand
CAAGTTTTTCTGCCATCGCATCGGCTGCATCTTGCATCAACGGTGTATGTGATGGTGCAGACACAGCCAAAGGAAGTGCGCGTTTTGCACCTGCTTCTTTGGCTAAAATCATCAACCGATCTGTTGCTGCGGCATGACCAGCCACCACCAATTGACCAGGGCAATTAAAGTTTGCTGCCCATACTTTACTTGTATCATCAGATGTTTGCGCACAAAGTTCTACGACTTTGACATCATCAAGCCCAATAATTGCAGCCATTTTACCCACACCCGCAGGCACTGCCTTGCTCATGGCTTGCCCACGAAATGCTACCAATTGCACTGCATCCGAAAAATCAAGTGCATTAGCTGCAACCAATGCTGAATATTCGCCCAAACTATGCCCTGCCACTTGTGCAGGCTTCACACCACCACGCGATGTCCATAAACGATAAAGTGCAGTGGATGCTGTTAATAATGCAGGTTGTGTATATTCGGTTTGGTCGAGTTTACCATCGGCATCCACGGTGACCAATGCTGCCATATCATAACCCAGCGCATCGGATGCTTGGCTAAAGGTGCCGGCAACGACTGATTCATCAGCAATCAAATCAGCCAACATACCTTTAGATTGGGAACCTTGCCCAGGAAAGAAAAATACTAAATCAGAACTCAAAATAAACCCCTAAAATATTTAATTTCAAACTATTACATATTAAATAAGACTCAGATTACAGTGTTTTGTTCGGGAGCAAGGAAAGAAGCGCAGCTTACTACTGTAAGTAAGCATATTTGACGCTGCTAGCGGACAAATAAGCTGTGATATGAACTTATTTAGACCAGCGGACTAAGTTTGCGCCCCATGCAAAACCACCTGCAAAGGCCTCTAACAATAAAAGCTGCCCTTTCTTTATTTTGCCAGCACGGTAAATGTCATTCAATGCCAAGGGCACAGATGCTGCCGATGTATTGGCATGTTTAGCAACGGTGAGTGCAACTTGGTCGATGCTCATACCCAGTTTTTTGGCTGTGGCATTTAAAATACGAATATTGGCTTGATGTGGCACCAACCAATCCAATTCGGATTGTTGAACATCATATTTCTCTAGCACTTCTTTGACCACTTCACCAAGCTTGGTCACTGCAAAACGAAAGACTTCATTTCCCTTCATTTCAACAGCTGCCACACCTGCTGCATCAGTATTCATATCCAATCTATCTTGTTTAACGCGGTCGTTGTGTGGACTTGCACCAGGGTGTGCATGTTTGGCGCGCAACAAATCACGGTACGAACCATCACAATGCAATACAGAACCGATGATACCACCTTCATCATCTTTAAATTCAAGTACCACAGCACCAGCACCATCACCAAACAACACACAAGTATTTCTATCTTTCCAATCCAGAATTCGGCTCATGGATTCAGCGCCAATCAACAACACGCGTTTGAACATGCCGCCACGCATCATGCCGTCCACTTGCGCTAGTCCATATACAAAACCCGAACATACAGCCTGAATATCCCAAGCAGGAAAACCTTTACCGCCCAATTTGTGTTGCACCATGCTAGCTGTGGATGGGAAAATCATATCAGGTGTTGTGGTAGCCACCACAATGGCATCAATATCATCAATACTGATACCCGCATCTTCTAAAGCTTGTGCTCCAGCGCGTGTTGCTAAGTCTGATGTATATTCATCTTTAGCGATAATGTGGCGTTGGGTGATACCTGTGCGTTCACGAATCCATTCGTCGGATGTGTCCACCACTTTCGCCAAGTCATCATTGGTCATCACATGTTCAGGTAAATAACCGCCAACACCGATGATATGTGTGCTCAAACTCATGTTGATGCCTCTGCCATGGTATTCATAGTCTCAATCGTACGTTCAATCAGGTTGGCATCAACCTCACGAATGGCAACTTCAATCGCGCATGCATAACCACGCACATCAGCGCCACCATGACTTTTTACCACGATACCATTCAAACCAAGCAAAGGCGCACCGTTATGTTCACTAGGGTGTAATGCGTTTTTGACACGTTTCAAAGCTTTACGTGACAACAAAGCACCAACTTTGGAGATAAAGCTTGAGGTTAGTTCCTTTTTAATCGTGTTTAGCATCAAATTGGCAACACCTTCCATGGTTTTTAAGGCGACATTACCTACAAAACCATCACACACAACCACATCAACGCGGTCTGAAAATAAATCTGTGCCTTCAACATTACCAATAAAGTTCAAACCTGATGTTTTTAAACGTGTACCCGCAACTTTGACCACATCCGTGCCTTTACCATCTTCTGTGCCTACATTAAGCAAGCCAACTCTTGGGTTTTCAACACCTTCAGCAGCCTGCAAATAACAGCTTCCCATCACCGCAAGTTGCACCAAATGCTCTGACGAACAATCAATGTTTGCACCAATATCAAGGAAGAATGTACCACCATCACTGGCGGGAATCATGGATGCCAAGGCTGGTCTATCAATACTTGGTAATGTTTTAAGAATAAGTTTGGAAATTGCCATCAGTGCGCCTGTATTACCAGCACTCACCATAGCATCCCACTCGCCATCACGCACAGCTCTTGCTGCGACATGGATAGATGATTGTTTTTTACGACGCACTGCCACAGCAGGTGAATCATCCATCGCAATCACTTCTGTTGCGGGGACAATATCTACCAAACCATCAAGCCCACGAGCTTTGAGGGCAGGCTCGATTACTTCTACAAGCCCACAAACACCAAACTTCGCCTTCAATGAAGACGAAGTTATCGTATCTTTCAACGCATCAAGAACAACATCAGGGGCACCATCGCCACCATGTCCATCCAAAAGAATGCGCGCTAATTTTTTCTCTACAGGTACCAATGCTTGTTCAGAAGCCAATACCTGCGTAGAGGTTTTGTTCGCTGTAGGCATTAAGCTTCAGCTGTTGCTACAACCTCACGGCCTTTATAATGACCACAACTTTGGCAAGCATAGTGCTGACGGTGCATTTCACCGCACTCTGTGCATTCGCTCATGCCAGAAAGTTTAATTGTATCGTGTGAACGACGCATATTACGTTTTGAGGCACTGGTTTTTCTCTTTGGTACAGCCATTTCATACTCCTTCGTATCGTAACACCTTAATATTAATCAGGAATCACAACAAATCATCATTTCGCTTTCGCATACTTCAAGCTTATTTCGGGCGCAGCCTAACAGACTAAACCCAATCAAGCATCAAACTTAAAATCTTTCAGTGCTGCAAATGAGTTTTCTTTGACCTGACCATGACAATCACACTCATCATGGTTCAAATCAACACCACATTGCAAACACAAACCTTTACAATCTTCTGAACAAACCACCATGGGCTGCCAAGCTAACCAAAACTGCTCGCGCAACACATTCAACATATCCAACTCACCCGGCGAGGCCAAAACCTCTTGTTCGCAATCTTCCGCATTCAACTCTTCTTCTTCAGCCAAGTCTCGTGCTTTTCCAAGCTCATATATAACATGCACATCGGCTTGCATCGCCAATGCAAACTCAACGTTACAACGCCCACAACGCCTTGGTACATCCATCTGCCATGCGCCTGCCAACACAAACTGACCCGCTTCCGACTTCAAGCTTCCTTTCCACAGCATATCGCTAAACAAGGGTGACTTCACATTCAAATCACCAAAACTCACATCTGCCAACAATGCCAGAGGAACCGCTTCATCCCATTGCCTTCCAGAGCTTGCAAGGCCTTGAAGTGTAAGGTTAAACTTATCTTTTTGAGACACTATAAAACCTCCTCACCTCAAGCTTCGACATAAGGCTAAGCAATGAAAATGAGCGCGCATTATGTGTTTACTAAGCTTTTGGTCAAGCATTCAAACCCAGAGCTTCATTATTCTCCATTAACAGCTCTTCTTAACCTCATTCAATCGTATGCGGCACAGGTAAGTTGATGCCTGTGCTATTTTTCATCAGCATCTGTTTGATGATACCTGCATTACCCAAAGCTTTCATGCCTAAACCACGTAATTTTATCCAAGCAGGCAACTGTACTTTGAATGTTCGGTGCAGAACCTCCATGCTTGCCATGGTCATCAAGACATCAGGCATACGCTGTTTCATATAACGATTAAGCACTGATATATCACCCCAATCTTCATCGAACTTTCGTGCATCAACGATTTCTTGTGCCAGCACCATGGCATCACGCAAGCCAAGGTTTACCCCTAAACCAGCAAGTGGGTGAATGCTATGTGCAGCATCACCTATCAAGGCTAACCGAGGACGAACGATATGTCTCGCCAGCTGCGCTTGAAGTGGAAATGCAGCCCGTTGACCAACATCAACAATACCACCAAACACACCACCCACTTCAAGATTAAGTTCATGTTGAAAATCTTTATCCGATAAACGGAGCAATTCATCTGCCCGCTCATTGGATGCACTCCATACAATAGAGCACATGTCATCTTGCATGGGTAACAATGCCAAAGGTCCTGTATCTAAAAAACGTTGCATAGCTGTATTTTGATGCGAAAAGCGTGGTTTAACCGTTGCTACAATGCCTTTTTGTTTATAGTCACGACTAAAAACACCAATATCAGCTTGCCCACGTAACCATGAACGCCCGCCATCTGCACCCACAACCAAAGGTGTATTAAATACTTGTCCACTTTCTAAAGTAACCTCCACCCCATCACGTTTCCAAAGCACAGATGTCACCGATTCAGGACAAAGCAATTCAATATTTTCACTTTCTTTGAGTGTATCCTGCAAGACTTGTATCAAAGCGGCATTTTCCACTAATATGCCAAGCTTATCTTCACCGATTTCCTCCGCTTCATAACGAATGCCGCCCTGCTCCTGCCCATCCCAAATGCGCATGGAGGTCATCAGCCCTGCTTTATCTTGTAAATACTGCCAAACACCCACACTTTTTAAGATATTCACATTGCCCTGCACAATAGCGGATACCCGACAATCCAAACCCATAGACATCATGGGTTGATATGCTGCCCGCTCAATCACCACAATATGCAAGCCTGAATGACGTAATGCTGCAGCAAGCATCAAACCCACCATGCCACCACCAACAATCACTAGATCAACATATTCACCTTGTAAAACGTTTTGCTGTTTCATGATTTCAACCCTTCAAGCTGACCTATGCCTGCTGCCTGTTTTAATAAAAACTGTTTGAGTAAAGGGGTGGATTGCATCATGTGCAAACCTTGCCCACGCAACCAACGTTTGGGTAACAATGACGATGCAAATGTTTCCAACACAC
>JAUZQX010000164.1 GCA_030950765.1 Ghiorsea sp. | reverse complement strand
GTAAAGAAACGAACCAAAGAAATCTGCCCTATATAGCTGTGTATTTCCTCAACAACACTAACAAGTCGGGCGCAAAATAAGTGAATTTTGCTTTATCCCTTCTTGTTAATTTTGTTTCGCCACAGCTATAACAGGGGGGGTGGGGCTGATGAAAGCACAAAAAAGAGGCGCTCAATGAGCGCCTCTTTGAATCAATACAATGATAACTTAGCCAAAGATTGAGAAGTGCGTTGATGAGAACATCAAGAACAACATTGGAATTGAAAGCAATGTGTTGATGCGAGAAGCCATCAATGCTTTTTTGCCTGCTGCTGCTTTGGTGTCTGCGTCTGCTTCAACAATACCAATCACTTTCTGTTGGTTAGGCCAAATGATGAACGTGACGTTGAACCACATGATGATAGCAAATGATGCACCAATCATAATATCAACAGTAATCGCTTTGCCCAAGCTTGCGAACAAAATGATACCGAAAAGTAACGTTGCATGTGCGCCCATGCGGAACCAGAACAATGCACGACGAACGATGCTGCCTTCTTTAAAGATGTCAGCTTTGGTTTCAGGTGTTACGCCGCCCAATGATGGTACTTGTACGAAGTTGAAGTAATAAAGCAAACCAATCCAAACGATACCAGCCAATACGTGGAAGTAGCGAGCGAAGTCATAATGGTCTGGCAGTGCGCCGCCCTTACCAACTGCTACGCCTAAAATGATTGCGAGTAATACAAACCCTGCAATGATTGTTTTTTTGTGATCCATCAAAATTCCCATAAGTTTCTCCTCAGAAATAGTGTGTTAATAGCCGCGCATTATAGTCAGGTTTAAACCTTTGTCTTCTTAAAGATGTTGCGGTTATTTTAAAGTCTCGATATTTTGGGCTAAATCAAAATCGCGCTGTGAAATACCGCCTGCTTCATGGGTGGTTAAGTCAATGTCCACGCGGTTATACACATTAAACCATTCAGGATGATGGTTTGCCTTTTCAGCCAAAATTGCAACTTGGCTTATGAAACCAAAAGCTGAAATGAAGTTGTTAAACTTGAAGCTTTTATGCAATTTTTCATCTTGTATGCACCAAATATCTGTGCACTGCCGATTCAAGACTTGCAGTTGCTCGTTTATGTCTGATGCATTTAATTTTTCACTCATGATGCACTCCTTTTTGCACAATACCTTTGCCGCCAAAGTGTTTTACCATAAAATGGTAAAATCCTCTAAAAAAGAAGTTGCCCAGCATATCGCGGAAAAGTAAATCAACATCAACTTTGGAGATGGGAATGGTGTCCAAATATTGATACAGCGCATCATGCACCAGAGAGGCATGATAAGTGTAGGGTTTCATGGTGCGATAATTGATATGCCCATCGGGTGTGCCAATGATAAATAGGTGAAATATACTCCACTTAGGTGTGCAACCATCCCAAGCAAAACCTGACTTGTTGGTTTTCACAGTAACCAGTCCATCCTTGTTAATTTCTAACCACTCGGCGATGAAGGGTTGGTCGAGTTTCCAGCTGGTTTGCTGAGTGTAGTCCTTGGTGATTTTGAATTTATAGGGGAAATCACTGTTGCGTGTACGCTCAATTGGTGCGGGGGAACTGCTCATAAAACCTCCATCGGTATTATAATGTTAGCAGAAAACTTTGCCTTGCGCATTCTTGTCCATTGATGATTAACGATAGTTGGTGTTCTCCAGCATAATACTTGCGTGTGGATATGGGTTTGAAGCTAAACGACTTCTCAATGATTTTGGATGTTTCTTTGATATTAGACTCAGATATTTTGAACACTTTTCTAGCCGTTTTTCCGTTGGCTTTTATAAAGTCGATGGCAAACTCCAAACGAAGTTTTCCTAGTGGTTCATTACTATTTAAAGTGACTGAAAACGTTACTTTTCCACGCCAGTTTACTTTGGGCGTTACCTTGAAATCTTGAACTTGAACATGTTCGGCAGGTATAAAACCAAATAATGCCAACACTTCGGGGTGGGCTTGTTTTAAAAGGGTACGGCATGCATGTTTGACAAGCCAATCAGTATCAGCATCAAAACCCAGCCAAGACTTGGCAATATCACACACGAGTTGCGGGTGGTCTTTGGCAATGTCGTTTAAATTGTTGGCAACACTGCGCCGCACATACAGGCTTTCATCATGTTTGAGTTGCTCTAAAATTTCCAAAGCAGGGCTTGGGTCTTGCACAAAAGCGGGCAGCTGCATTGCCCAAGGCAAACGTGGGCGACAACCTTCGGATGCCAAACGGCGTACATGTTCATTTTTATGTGTTGCCCAGATTTTCATTTGTTGCATGGTTTTGTCGGGGTCTTGGATGATAAACGGACGGATAGCAAATTCAGAGGATGAATACTGTGTAAAATGCTCCAAGGCATTCATGGATATATCAAACTCATTCAAGCCATAAAGTTCAGCATATTCTGGAAAAAACATATGTGTAAATGTGTTGGAAAACTGGCTTGAGGCTGCTTTGAGTATAGGGATAGCTTGTTTGTAGTCGGGTAAACATTGATGTAAGGACTCTGTGATATGCCGCATCCTTTGTTTGAGCGCCTTGATTTCCCAGTTTTCATCAAAGATAAGTGCGTTAAACTTTGTTTTATCAAAGGCAGGGTAAGCTTGGCACATGGCAGTATTTAAGGACTTAAAAAATGTCTCGTTATATAAGTTTTTTAGTGGTTCAGCCATTCTTTTTCTTTAAACGTTTGGCTTTGAAAAACGCACGTAATTGCTGGCTGCACTTGTCTTGTAAAACACCTGAAATGATGTGTGGTTGATGATTTAAACGCTTATCGGATAAGACTTGATAGAGTGAAGACACCGCACCTGTTTTGTTATCATCTGCGCCATACACTATCGTGCCAATGCGGGCATGAATGATAGCCCCCGCGCACATCAAACATGGCTCAAGGGTGACATATAAAGTGCTGTTCAATAAACGGTAATTACCTATGGTCGCAGATGTTTTGCGTATCACTTCAATTTCTGCATGGCATGTTGCATCATGTTTATGGATGGGTGCATTGTGTGCTGTAAACACTTGCCCATCTTCTGTAACCAATACAGCACCCACAGGTACTTCATCCATGTCTGCTGCAAGCTGTGCCTGTGTCAAAGCAAGTTGCATATAATCTTCGTGGTTCATAGCTTGTGTTTACCGTTTGAGCTTGGGGTCAAATACATCTCTTAACCCTTCGCCGAGTAAATTATAACCCAATACCGTAATCAAAATCGCCAACCCAGGATAGACGGACAGCCACCATGCAATTTGGATGTTATCTTTGCCTTCAGTGAGCATATTTCCCCACGATGCTGTGGGTGGTTGCACACCTAAACCTAAGAATGATAAACCCGATTCAATCAACACCGCACCTGCAATGCCAAGCACGGCAGAGACCAACAACGGCCCCATGGCATTGGGCAACATATACGACCACACCATTCGTAAAGGTGGTGTGCCAATACTTTGGGCTGCGAGCACAAACTCGCGTTCTCTTAAACTTAGAAATTCGGCTCTTAGCAATCGTGTGACACCCATCCATGAGGTTAAACCAATAATAATCATGATATTCCAAATAGATGGTTCTAAAAATGCAATCACAGCCAAAATTAAAAAGAAAGTGGGGAAACACAACACCATATCTGTCCAACGCATGATGATATTATCCCATAAACCGCCTGCATAACCTGCAATCGCGCCTAAGATAATACCGACCAATAATGCAATGCCCACCGCGACCAACCCGACAAGCAAAGAAATACGCGCACCATACAAAAGCCGTGAAAACACATCGCGCCCTAAAGTGTCTGTGCCACACCAATGTTCAGCAGATGGTGGCAGCAACATATCACGAATCACGATATGGTCAGGGTCATAGGGTGCAAGCCATGGTGCAAAAATGGCAATGGTAGAGACAAAGGCAACAATGATTGCCCCTGTGAGCATTAAAGGGTTGGACTTGAGCGTTTGTAGCAAGGTTTATAACACCTCAGCAGCGTGCGCAGCTAAACGAGAGCGTTCGCTGGCTTGTAATTGCACATGTCCTGAAAACGCCCAATCGGAGAACTGTTTGACAGCTAATGTTAAACCATTGGTATGGGCAGTGAGGTAAGGGGTGTCAATTTGGGCATTGTTACCCAAAATAAGGATTTTTGAGCCTTTACCCATACGGGTGACCAAGGTTTTCATCTGGTGTGGGGTGAGGTTTTGTGCTTCATCGATAATCAACCATGTACGGCTGAATGTACGCCCCCGAGCAAAAGAAAGGGCTGCGATTTCAATGCGATGTTGCCCCAGAACCGATGAAATATCGGTGGTTTGTTCATCTAAGAGGTAGGCCAAATTATCGGTAATCGCACCCATCCAAGGCTCGATTTTTTCTTTTTCAGTGCCCGGTAAAAAACCAATGTCCTGACCCATAGGTACGGTAGCACGGGTGACCAATATTTTATCATACAAACCCATGTCCAAGGTTTGATGCAAACCGCAAGCCAGTGCTAATAATGTTTTGCCTGAACCCGCTACGCCCATCAATGAGACTAAATCCAAATCGGCATCCATGAGTAAGTTCATGGCAAGGTTTTGCTCGGCATTACGTGCTTGAACACCCCAGATGGCATGGCGAGAGCTGCGGTATGAACACGTATCTTCGAGGGTAATACGCCCTTCATCTTCGATTTTGCTGCAACGAAGTGATACTTCCAATTCTCCAGGTAGATTGATGAAATTATGCAAATGGGGCAGGGCTATATCTTTGGGCCAAGTTACTTCATAACGGTTACCAAATTCCATATCACTGACCACCATATCTTTTGCCATGGCTTCCCACGACTCATGAGACAATGTTATGATGCCTGTGGACAATACATTGATGTCTTCAATGACTCGGTCAGAACGGTAGTCTTCTGTTTTTAAGCCCAAAGCACGGGCTTTGATGCGTAAATTGATGTCTTTGGATACTAAAACGACCTTTTTCTTGGGGTTTTTCTGTTGTAAACGCATGGTGACAGCAATAATACGATTATCTGCCATGCCGTGGGTGAAGGAGTCGGGTAAACCATCGGTTTTGTCATCCAACTCAAAGAATAAGCGACCACCACCTGCAAGCTCACAACCTTGGGATAAATCATCTTGTTCAGCACTTAACATATCCAAGGTGCGCGATGCTTCGCGAATATTACGCGCGATTTCATCCATGCCGCGTTTCACTTTGTCCATTTCTTCTAATACAACCACGGGAATGACCACATGGTGTTCATCAAAACGCAGTAATGCGTTGGGGTCATGAATCAATACATTGGTATCTAATACATAGATGTAAGGTAATGCTTTCGTCGTGGAATCAGGTTTAGAAACTGGCATAGAAAAGCTCCTCGTTTGCTTTTATGTTTGTTGCGTACGCTCGTTTTTAATCTTTTTAACCACCAGCAGTGCTTCAATTAAAACCCACACCGCCAATGCAAATATGCTGAAGCCAACAGCCGCGACTGTCCACTGCTCTTTTTCAATTGCGCCCATCATACCCATAATCATGCCAGCAATAGTTGTGCCGAGCACCAATAACATGGGTAATAATGTATAAAGTATAGGTTTCTTTTTACGGTATAGATAGATGGTTACGGTGAGCAGGGTTAAACCCGCCAAGATTTGGTTGGTCGTGCCAAACAATGTCCATAAGAATAATCCCGCAGGTTTGCCATCCATTTCAAAGAAGGCGAAGAAACCCATGGCAGACACAGCTAAAAATGTTGCTAAATAACGATTCCCCAAGACTTTAACATTAATCGTTTTACCAATTTCTTGGATGTTAAAACGTAATAAACGTGCACCTGTATCCACCGATGTCATGGCAAAACCCACCACTACCACGCTGATAAATGCAGCGGCATAATCCAAAGGCACACCCAGTTGGTGAATAAAATTGGCATTACCTTGAATGAATACGCCAAGTTTTTGATGTAAACCGACAGCTTGGCTCCACGAACCATAAAAGACTTCCCAATCTGCACGGCTAGAAAATGCACCTGCTGTGGTGGCAAGCACCGCCAAGAGTGCGAGCAATGATTCACCAATCATGCCGCCATAACCAATCAAGGGGGCATCACTTTCTTTGTCCAACTGTTTGGCGGTTGTACCCGATGCAACAATGCCGTGAAAACCTGAAACAGCGCCGCAAGCAATCACGATAAACAAGAAGGGAAGCATCGGTGGCGCACCCTCAGGGTTGGGATTGATGGCAGGGGCAACCCATTCAGGGTCTAAGATGAAGAAACCAATCAACATCATGGCAAGCGCCAAATACAAAAGAAGTGAGTTTAAGAAGTCACGGGGTTGTAATAAAAGCCATACAGGCAGCACACTGGCAATAAAGGCATAGGTGAGTAACGACCATGTCCAATCCGTGGCTGTGAAACCTGTCACTGGATTGTCTAAACCCCACCAAGTGGTGATCAACATGGCAACAAAACCCAAGCCGATCAAAGGCCAAACGGGCAGGTTCTTTTTGTAGACCAAGAAACCAATGACCATGGCAATCAGCATGAGTGAATAAGTGGGGAAGACTGCTTCGGGATGTGAAGTAGAAGGAATGTTGGCAACATCAGGGGCAGCGAACAGCCCTGAAATCACCAAGACAAACACACCCATTGCAAGGGCAACAAGGAAGAAAATGACGAGTAAAAATAAAAGCCTAGTTCGTGGTGAAATCACATCTTTAGCAATCGAACCCACACTTTGCCCTTTGAACCGAGAAGAAAGTACCAAAGCAGAAAAATCATGAACTGCACCAATCAAAAGTGTACCAAATACCACCCAACATAAAGCGGGTAACCAGCCCCAAATCACAGCAATGGCAGGGCCCAGCATGGGGGCTAAACCCGCAATAGATGCGTAGTGATGTCCAAATAAAATGTATTTATTGGCAGGTACAAAATCCACACCATCGTTCATACTATGAGCGGGGGTGATGTTGTTATCATCAAGTGCGAAAACTTTGAGAGCAAGCACACGTTTGGCATAAAAATGATAAAATGTGAGGTATAAACTGATGACAAGAATAGCCATAACTGCTGGTGACATGAAAACTTTCCCCTTTTTATTACAGAAGTATAGCGATACGCTAGCGCACATGAAAAGTATTGCGAATGATAGCGTGTTACCAAAGAATCAATTGATGTTTTCCCTTTGTTTGATGTTGTTGGTATTGGTTGGTTGTGAAAACAAAAGTACGGGTGAAACCAAGCCGCATGTTGATAGCCCTGTGGTGGCTGTGGTGAGTGGTACTGAGATTCATGATATTGATATTGATTATGAGATTTTAAGTATGCCCGAATCGATGCGCCACTTGATACAGGATGAAGCAGCGCGGGCGAAGATATTGCATGTGATGATTCAGCGTGAAGCCGTCGCTCAAAAGGCAAAAGGCATGGGTTTGGATAGAGACCCATTGATTCAGCACCGTATTCACCAAGCGAAGAACTCCGTACTGATACAAAGTGTTAGAAGCTGGCAGAAACAAGATAAAACGGTGTTTGATGACAGTCAGATTCAGACATATTATAAAAAACATATGGATGACTTTAGAATCCCTGAGCAAATTCATGCGCGGCATATTTTGTTATCAAGCAAGCAAAAGGCGTTGGAAGTTTTAAAAATCTTGAAACGTAAACCCGATCGTTTTCCTGCTTTGGCAGCAGAGTATTCCATTGATGATAGCAATAAAGGGCGGGGTGGCGATTTGAACTGGTTTGCTCGCGGTTCTATGGTTAAACCTTTTGAAGATGCTGCTTTCGCGTTGAATGAAAAACGGCGTTTAAGTAAACCTGTCAAAACCAAGTTTGGCTGGCATATTATTGAATGGCTGGGTAAAAAAGAAGGCAATATGCCCAGTGTGGATGACGTGAAAGATGAAATTGTGAGTATTCTGCGTAAAAAAGATTTTGATGACTGGTTGAAAAAATTGATGGATGAGGCGGATATTAGGGTATTAAAACCTGAGTACCGTGGTTAACCATATTGTTTAATTTTGGGCAGGCTTGTTGGGATTGGCAATGCTCTGTTGTTCCTTGCAAACATTTGCATTGCGGTGCTGTAAGTTTAGGTATGCTTTGGTTGCAAGAGATGATGCTGGTTAAAATATGTTCCAATTCATTGAAGTCGAAGGGTTTATGCAGGTGCAGGCATGTTTTTTGCTGTTGGACATTGGTTTTTTCTTGAAAACCTGACACGGTAATGAAACGTTGCTGAGGGAAAATAGCGCTAAGTTCTTGTATGAGGGTGTGACCATTCATTTTTGGCATCACGACATCTGTAAAGATAGCATCAGGTGGTTGATAGGTTTCATTTTGGCAATAGGCTAAGTATTGAACGGGGCAGCTAAAAACTTCAACGGAGTGTTCAAATATGGTCAATATATCTTGAAAGGTATTGAGAAGTTCGGTGTTATCATCAATATAATGAAAATGTCCCATGACTATACATGTTAGATACTATAATGATGAAGTGCAAGAGCAGGTGGTTATGAACTGCACGATAACATAGAGCACCCTGCTTTTTCTTTTGCCCAATCAGGACGTTTTTGTGCATATTTTGCCTCATGTTCAGGTTGTTCATCATAAGGTTTTTTCAGCACTTCAAACAGCTCGTGTAACATGGATAAGTCGCCTGTATTGGCCTTATCAATGACAAGTTGTGCCAGATAGTTGCGCAAAACATACTTGGGATTGGTTTGGTTCATACTGGTTTTACGTGTGTTGTTATCGTCTTTTTTAATGTGTTGCACATAACTTTCAAACCAGTGTGCCCAAACATCTGCCAGCTTACCTTCAAGGTCATCCGTGGCATAAAAAGCATCGCGGACTTTGTTTAAACATTGCTTGGGACTATCGCTAGCCTGAATATCTGCCAGTTTGCGGAAAAAAATGGTCATGTCCGTTTCCATTTGTTCCAAATTATGCATCAATTGCTCAACCAAACCTTCATCAAAGGTGTTTAAGCCTAACTTTTGCTGCATCATAGCTTGCCAAGCTTGTTTGTAGTTAG
>JAUZQX010000163.1 GCA_030950765.1 Ghiorsea sp. | reverse complement strand
AAAATACTGTGTTAATGTACCGCATGGTCTGGATTCTCCGATCGTTTGATTTGCTGTCTTAATAACTACAAATCTAACATATTCCTTGGGAATTCAGACCTTTTTTTATGACCCTACTGATTTTCGTCGGACAGTAGTGGTAAGGATTCTTAAATATTAGTTTGAAAAAGGCAATTTAGAGCTGCTGGTATTCAGGTTAATGTTTGGATGGAACGCTGAGGCATAGCTCTTACGGGTGGATAATGAATAGTGTCATCTCAATGATGCTGTATAGATAGCCTATTTGGGCGATAATGTGACCCATATCACTTCTAGGCGTGTAAGAACGGACTATTGCTTGTTGCTGAGTTGGGAGTCTTATGAGTATATTTGTTATTTTGGCAATAGGTGTTGTGCTGTTTTTAGGATTGGTTTTGTGGAAACTCCTATCTTCTAAGGCTGCAAATGCTGTGCCGTTTGAGAAAAAACGTTTCTTTTTTACGGCAAAACAACGTGATTTTTATCAGGTTTTACAAAGTGTGGCAAGCGACAACTATGTTGTTTTTGCAAGTGTTCCCGCGGCAGAAGTATTACGTATACGCAATGATTTGAGCAAAAATAAACGAGCTGCTTACGCTAAGAAGCTACAGGCTATACAGTTATCTTTTGTATTATGTGATGCAAATAGCTTGGCCATTGTTGCTGGCGTGATGTTGGATGAACAAGTATCGCAGGGTGCAACAACCACAGCATCGAAGCAGTTTGTACAGCAAGCTTTTGAAGCCGTAGATTTGCCGTTACTGCATTTTAAAGCGAAAGGTTCTTATGATATAAAGGCTGTTGCACAAGTCTTAAAGGAACAGTTGGTGGCACCCAAGGCTCAGCCCGTACAGGACTTTCTTGATGAAGCGGGTGAGCAAACTGATGAGCAGATGGTTGAGCTTGTATTAAAACCGATGGACGAAGGTTTAGATCCTGAGCCTTCGCAAGAACAAATATGTCCAAAATGTGGTGCGCCGATGGTGCTTAAAAAGGCAGAAAAGGGTCGTCGTGCAGGAAAATATTTTTTGATGTGCTCAACATTTCCTGTTTGTAAACGTGCAATTCCTGTGGAGTCAAATGAACCAGGTGCAAATAGCTGACCCGCTATGGTGGCATAGTTTTCCCCATTTTTTGATCCATGTTGTAGAGAAAGGCAAGCAACTCGGCAACCAATTGGTATGCTTCTTCGGGGATTTCTTGGCCAACGGGCACTTGTGCCAAGAGTTGTGCAAGCTGAGTATCATTATGAATATGCACATTATTCTCTTTGGCTAAGGCAAGAATTGATTTGGCAACCTCACCATAACCTGCAGCCAGCACTTTGGGTGCTGCGTGGGCATCGGTATCATAACCAATAGCGACAGCAGCTTGTTGTTCGCGAACTTTCTTCATCTTCTATTCATCGCTATTTTTTCAGAATGCTTAACCTTCATCAAAGCATAGGTTAGCTTTCATGATTCAAATTCTAAGCTTGGAGCCACAATCAATGAGAAAACTATTATGGATAGCTGCATTTGTGTTGGGTTTTTCGACATCTGCACAGGCAGGTTTACAGCAAGCAAGTTTTAAAAATGGTGTTAAACTTATTGTGGAAGAAGATCACTCGGCACCTGTAGCCATGGTTCAAGTTTGGCTAAAAGTAGGTGGGCGCGATGAAGTACCGGGTAAAACAGGTTTGGCGCATGTGTTTGAGCATATGATGTTTAAAGGCTCGAAAAAACTGGAGGCAGGCGAGTATTCTAAAATCATTTCAGCCATGGGCGGCAGTGATAATGCCTTTACTTCCACAGATTATACCGCTTATTTTGAGACCGTACCCGCAGCCGAGGTTAACCGTGTTTTAAAGATGGAAGCCGAACGTTTTGCCCACTTAAAACTGCGAGATAAAGATTTCCAGAGTGAAATCAAAGTGATTATGGAAGAACGCAGAATGCGTACTGAAGATGATGCCAACTCACGCATGTTTGAAGAGTTATCCGCCGCATCATTGCGTTTACACCCGTATCGCAACCCTGTGATTGGTTGGATGCAGGACTTAGAGGCGTTGACCATTGATGATGTAAAAGCCTTTTATAAAAAACATTATGTGCCAGCCAATGTAACTGTTGTGGTGGTGGGCGATGTGGACTTTCATCAGGTCAAAAAAGTTGTTGCTAAAACATTTGGCAAGATGAAAGCAAGGAAAGTTGAGCCGCGTTTTAATCCCACCGAGCCTGAGCCTTTGGGGGCTAAACGTGTGGTGGTCGAGTTGCCTGCACAGTTGCCAATGGTTGCTTTTACGCTGCCTGTTCCTTCATGGTTGCCTGGAAAGAATGATAAAGAAGCGGCAGCTTTAGCCTTGGCAACGGAGATTTTAGCAGGTGGAAGGTCTGCGGTGCTTAATCGTGTACTGGTTA
This sequence comes from Ghiorsea sp., assembly GCA_030950765.1. Lineage (GTDB taxonomy): Bacteria > Pseudomonadota > Zetaproteobacteria > Mariprofundales > Mariprofundaceae > Ghiorsea. The sequence goes on along the minus strand of JAUZQX010000163.1, from coordinate 364 downwards.
ATGAGAAACGTTCCGCGGCAGCAGCGGGTGCGGGTTATGACCCGTTTACCATGGGTCTAGATTTATGGTATGCGTATGGCGCACTTGGTGTTGGGCAGCCTACCGCCTCTTTTGAAGCGGATTTTTGGGCGCTGATAGATAAGATGGGTAAAACGTTACCTGATGAACGTCGGTTTGCAGCAGCTAAGCGGAGTTTGATTGCCAATGCGGTATTTGCTCAGGACTCCCTCTATTTACGGGCGAAACATATTGGTATTTTAGAGACCGTAGGCATTGGCTCTGCACAACAGGATAAGTGGTTGGGTTTGATTCGGGCGGTACAGCCTGAAGATGTACGAGATGCCATTGCGCGTTGGTTGCAACC
>JAUZQX010000162.1 GCA_030950765.1 Ghiorsea sp. | reverse complement strand
CAATAAACCCAACATACTTGCCGCCATTAATGGAAAACCTGTGAGTATCGCTAACGCACTTTGTTTGATGCGATAGCTGAGATGAGCTTGCTCTGCCTCATGTTTTTTGGATTCATCTTCGTTGGATACAAGAACCTTGGCTTGATATGAACCTGCCGATTCAATGGCATCAATGATATTGGTTTCTAGGGTGTCAGGGCGTGCTTCTATTCGCGCAGTTCTGTCCACCAAATTGATATTGGCTGACACAATCCCATCCACATCAGCCAGCTTTTTCTCAATCTTACCTACACACGAGGCGCAGCCCATGCCTTCAATGGATAATCGAATTTCTTGATTCTTCATGTGCGAAAATGTACTCGCAGCATGATTGCTTGTCATGTATGTTGCGCCCATATTCCAGATTTAAGGTCAGGTTATGAGCAATTACGGATTTGAAGATGTAACATACAAAGCAGTCGGTGGTTATGATGGTTTGGTGAAGCTTGTGGATGACTTTTATGATGCCATGGAAACATTGCCTGAAGCCAAGCATGTTAGAGATATGCACCCTAAAGATTTAGACGTCACTAAAGATAAGCTGGTTTACTTTCTCTCAGGTTGGATGGGCGGCCCTCGTATTTACCCTGAAAAGTATGGCCGTGGGTTAAGTTTACCCATGGCACACCAGCACCTTAAAGTCACAGCAGGGGATGCAAAAGCATGGCTGAGCTGTATGCAAGTTGCTTTGGATAAGTCAGATTATCCGCAAGATCTCAAAGATTATTTGATGGAGCAACTGGCATTTCCTGCAAACCGAATTAACGAAGTCAGCCAAATGGCGCATGGGCATACGGACTAATTGTTTGGTCATTAAAATATATAGCGCAGGTATATTTAAGGAAGCTCTGAACAAGTCATGTCCAGTGCATCCAAACTCTGCGTTGTGCGTTTGAGCAATAGCCTTGGTATTCCATGCAATACACGCCTGGATTTTGAATGCCCTGAAATACAATCTGCTTCATCCAGACTTATTCAGAGCTTCCTTAACTTGTACTGAAAGTTGCGATACGCTTGACTTGTATTCAAGACAAGCAAACATGCGGCGGGTGAAACACGCTTTAAGTCAAGGATACTCTAGATTGCACTTTGCCATAGTTGCCTTGGCTTTATTTGGGGCTATGTGGGCAAATATAGACCTGCATCAACATCAAGAAGGCCTATCTGCTCAGTGTGTTACATGCTCTTTAGAAAAGCCTATCGCAAGTGGTTTTTTCATTCAACAAGCTGCCGTTTTGCCTACAATGACATGGCAGTTTCTAACTTTAGACAATTGGCAGGTAGAAGATGGAATATCATCTGATGTTCAATTGTTTTCTATTCGCGCTCCTCCATCTTTTAACTTCACTACCTAAAATAAATTATTGAACAAGAATGTCCATAACACTTGGTTGTGTGACACTTGAAGGAGTTTGAAGATGAAAACACGGAAACTGGTGTGGCTATTGCCATGTCTACTCTTAGCTGTGCCCGCTTTTGCGGAAGATGGCAATGAAATAAATGTAATGAAAACACAAGTTAAGCTGCTCATGCAACGTATTGAGGTCATAGAAAGTAAACAAACAGATGCTGCTGGATTATCCATGCAACAATTAATGCCTACAACAGCAGAAAATACGGGCAACCCATCCATATCGGTCATTGGGACCTTTGCAGGGGCATCGATGAGCGGTGAGAACGGCGTACATTCCGATAGCTTTTTACCGCTGTCTGAGAGTGAATTTGTGTTTGGTGCAGCAGTTGATGCACATACTCGGTTGGATGTGACTGCTACCGCAGCTGGAGGAAGCATGTCTGTAGAGGAAGGTTACTTAACGGTTAACCTGCCAGAGGGGTATCGGTTACGAGCAGGGCGTAAATTTATGCCGATTGGACGAGCCAATGAAGTACACCCACATGCGTTGGTTTATACTGACACACCCAATGGTTTGGTTAATCTATTTGGTAGTGAAAAGTTGATTGGTGAAGGTGTGTTTATCGACCACCCACTCTACCTTGGGGATTCAGCACACACATTACTTTTGGGTTTCTTTCAAGGTGCGAATGATGTGGCATTTGACCCGACGGGTAGTCGTCGTTTTGGCGGCATGGCGAGTTGGACTGGTATGTGGGATATGGATGATGCCACTACCTTAGCGTTAGGAAGTACCTTTATCAGTGCTCGCAATGGTATATCGGACAGTAGCCGAAGTGATATTACAGGTGTGCACCTTGCTATTAAAAACAGTCAGTTCGACCATAATAGTTGGTCACTACAAGCAGAGTTTAATCACAATAGTATAGATGATGGTGTTAACCAAACCTTTACAGATGGAGCATATTTACTTGGTGAATACGACTTGAATCGTCATTGGCTCACTTTTGCGCGTTATGACTATAGCAGTATGACTGGCGTTGTTCATCATGAAGATGCTTACAGTGCAGGTGTGGGCTGGAAGCTCAGTGAGTTTCAAAGCATTACGCTGCAATATAAGCATACCCGCAATGCACTTGCACAGACAGCAAATAATCTAGGCATAGGCTTAGGAGAAAGTGCCAATGAAGTATTTTTTAGATGGGTAGTGGCGATTGGACCACATCGCCCCCACAGTTATTAAGGAGAACTTATGAAGTATTTACAAAAATTACTGTTATTAATCATCACATTTATACTGGTGCAAACAACTGCAATGGCAGGAAATTTACGCATTGTTGCAAGCTTGCCTGCATTGGGTCAAATAGCTCAGGGTGTAGCGGGGGAATTTGCTGAAGTGAAGGTGCTGGCACATGTTGGACAAGACCCACATTTTGTGCCGCCTAAACCGACTCTCGCTCGTCATCTCGCCCATGCTGATTTATTGATTGCTGCGGGATTTGGTCTAGAAATAGGCTGGCTTCCACCCTTGGTTGATGCTTCTCGCAATAATAATATTCGACAAGCTAGCCAAGGTTATTTGGATGGAAGAAATGTGCTCAATAAGGTGCTTGGTAAACCTCAAGGTAAAATTACTAGGGAGTTAGGTGACATTCACCCCGAAGGAAACCCGCACTGGTGGATGGATCCAGTTAATGGGGTGCGGCTAGCTGAGGTTATTGCCGAACGATTATCGCAGCTTGACCCACTACATGCCGATATTTATCGCCAACGTGCTTCAAATTTTGCTGAGAAAATTAAGATGCGTATACCACAATGGAAAACATCTATTCAGAGGTTTAGCCCATTGGTTTCTTATCATAATTCATATTTATACCTCACCCAACGTTTTGAGCTGCATGTGATTGATTTTGTAGAACCTAAGCCAGGCATAGAGCCTTCCACATCGCATTTGGATGCACTGGTGTCGAAGATGAAACAAAATAATGTGCAGAGTGTATGGCTTGAACCTTACCATGATGGCTCAATGGTCAGAAAATTATGCGAACTAGCTCTCGCGTCATGTCGTTCAATGCCTGATGCGGTTCAAGGAGAAGGTTTTGATGGTTATATAAACATGTTTGACCAACTTGCTGCTGGAGGGAAATAAACATGTTTTTATTAACCAGTTTAATAGCTTGTCTGATTTTGGCGCTTGTCATGCCTTTTTTGGGGCGACGAGTGCTGGAGCGGCGTATTGTATTTGTTGATTTGGCATTGGCGCAGTTTGCGGCAACAGGGTATGCCATTGGCTTGGCTTCTGATACATCTGGCCCCTTATGGGCGGCAGGTATTACAGTCGTGGCTGTGCTTGCTTTTGCAGCCTTGCCTTATGCTTCCAAGTTACCCAAAGAGGCAGTGATGGGTGCTATGTATGCGGTAGCAGCCGCAGCGGGAATGGTTATTCTAACACAGTTGCCGCATGCTGAAGGGCACATGACTGACTTGATGTTTGGCTCTCTGCTTGGGGCAAGTTATTTTGACCTCGCTGTATTGGCGGCATTGGGTTTTCTTGCAATTATAATGCTTCGATTTTCTGGGAATGATACTTATATACAACGTGTTATGTTTTATACGGCATTGGCACTGGCGGTTGTGCCCGCTATCCATGCTGTTGGTATTGTACTGGTGTTTGGTATGTTGCTGCTTCCCGCTTTGGCTGCGTGGCAGGGGGAGAAAAATGGCCCTGTATGGCTAGCTCTTCTTGTCGGTGTCTCTGGCGCAGTGGTGGGGGTTATGATGGCTGAGTTCCTTGATCTTCCGCCCTCCTCAAGTGTTGTCTTGGCTTTATTTGCTTGTGGTCTGCCGATATTTATTTGGAACCTTGGCAAGCGAGAATAATCAATAGGTTTTAATGGAAATGGCTGAAACACTGAAAATTAAAGGCTTTTAATAATTATGTACTGTCATTTTTTCTGATTTTAGCTATATTGCGGCGCATTAGTCTGTTGTGCGCATGTGAAATAGTGATATAAATTCTTAATCCTGGTCTTCACGTCAACACACGATTTATCACGCGAAAGTGGATAGAAAATGTGGCGTACACGTGGAGATACAGTTGCTTCAATGCATGTGTCCCTTGAAAAACAAGTTTAATTAAGCGATTGGATACCCGTTATCCTGTTGTTATGTTGTTTTGAGGGTTGTCTGTGTTTCCTTATAGATAATAATAAGAAAAGACACATTGAAGTGTCAGGAAACAAAAGAAAAATGACAGAAAAAACAGAAGTTACACCAGAAAAAGAAGTAGAAATTACATTTAATGACTTGGCGTTAAGCCCTGATATACTTAAAGGTCTGGAGAAGGTGGGTTATGAAAAACCATCACCGATTCAAGCAGAAATTATCCCGCATGTGCTCGATGGTAGAGATGTGCTTGGTCAAGCGCAAACAGGCACAGGTAAAACTGCCGCCTTCGCACTTCCTGTATTATCAAAAATTGATTTAAGTCAAAAGAACCCACAAGTATTGGTGTTAGCACCAACCCGTGAATTAGCGATTCAGGTTGCTGAAGCATTTCAAAAATATGCATCACACATGAAAGGTTTCCACGTATTGCCGATTTATGGTGGCGCTAGTTATGATGGGCAATTAAAACAATTAAGACGTGGTGTGCATGTTGTGGTCGGTACACCAGGGCGTGTGATGGATCATATGCGTCGCAAAACATTGAAGTTGGATAACCTCAAAACATTGATTCTTGATGAAGCCGATGAAATGTTACGTATGGGTTTCATTGATGATGTTGAATGGGTATTGGAACAAACCCCAGATACTCGTCAAATCGCTTTATTCTCAGCGACCATGCCTTCACAAATTCGTAAAATTACCAACAATTATTTGAACAAACCTGTTCATATTACAATTAAAACCAAAACATCAACTGCCATCACCATTCGCCAGCGTTATTGGATGGTCAGTGGTCGTCAGAAGTTG
>JAUZQX010000161.1 GCA_030950765.1 Ghiorsea sp. | reverse complement strand
GGAGGTCTTGCTGGCAGCTTATTGACTTGGACTTTGATGCAACAAGGTATCCATATTCAGCTTTATGCTGGTGATAAAACATGTGCATCACGAGTCGCTGCTGGGCTGATTAACCCAGTGACAGGGCAACGGTTTGTACTTACTAACCGCACACCTGACATGCTTACCTATGCTAAAAAGTTTTACCAAAACATCGAAAAACGTCTGTCCATCCAATGTTTTTATGAAAAACCCATGTTTCGCCTGTTTTCTTCGGAAAAAGAGCAGGTGAATTGCAAAAAACGACTTAAAAATGAAAAATACAATGCTTTTCTGACCGACACTTCTCCACCTGAAAGCCTATTTGCTGCACATGGCGGCATCATCCAAAACCATACCGCTTGGCTGGACACCAACACCTTACTTGATGCCCTGCACCAACACTTTGAACAATTAAACATCATCAATTATCGCAACTACGAACCCAAAAACACAGAACAAAACATCATTTATTGTGAAGGCTATCATATGATGTTTAACCCCCTCTTTTCATGGCTTCCCTTACAGCCTGCGCATGGAGAAATCATCACCTGCGCCACGGATAAATGCTTGCCTGATGCCATCATCAACAAAGGCAAGTGGTTATTGCCCACATCTCAAAACACTTGCCGCATTGGCGCAACCTTTGACAGCAAAATTACCACCCCCACCTTATCCGAAATTTCAAAACAACAATTGCTGGCATTCGCAGCAGGTGTATTCAGTAAAAAATATGATTTTCATGTGGTTGAACACCAAGCAGGTATTCGCCCCACCACTTTGGATAAACAACCGTTTATTGGCTTCCACCCAAAACACCAAAATATCGCCATATTTAATGGCTTTGGTTCACGGGGCAGCCTAATGATCCCTTGGTACAGTCAATCGTTTAGCCAAACACTGATCAATCATACGCCCATACCCAAAGAGGCTTCAATCCAGCGCTACAAAAACCTTCTAGGGTGACACGTCACTTTTAAAAAAGCACAACACTATATATAGTACGGCTTTGTTTTATTACAGGAGATTATAACATTGGGGACTCATACGCTGACAGGACGTCAAATAAGTTCACTTCGCAAGCTTAAAGAGCTTTGTGCAATGCATCCCAATGACCCTATTTTTCATACCCAACTTGCAAGACAGCTACTGCATACAGGGCATGAAATTCGTGCCATTCTTGAAGCACGCAAAGCATATCACCTGCTCTCGCAAGAGAATCCAGTTGATGCAGAGGCTCTAGTTGAACAATATGGGAAAGATGTGAAATCCACTCCGTTACAACCCTTTGTTGGCGAAGACTATACACCTCTTAGCAAATCCTTCGGCATGATGAAATTGAAAATGCGTACCATACGGTTGCGCCAGAATTCCACCCTGTTTCGCAAAGGTGATGCCGCAGACAATATTTACCTTATTCTTGATGGCGAGCTTGCCGTCAGCAATAACAATCATGGCAATCTATCCTTGCTCAACCATTTACACCAAGGAAGTTTATTGGGTGAAGGCGCTTTGCTTGAAGGTGCTGTTCGCAATGCAACGGTTGTTGCCACTGAGGACACATCACTCTTGCGCATCACCCCAGAAGAACTCAAACAAGCCTTCCAGAAACACCCCAGCCTATACATGCAGTTCTCTAAAGAGTCCTTATTGAAGCGTCGTGTTGCCGACCTAACCATGTCGCCTATTTTCTCCTGTTTAACAACAGATCTTCGCTTCATGCTCGCCAAACGCGCTTGGAACAATACACACCCAGCAGGCCACATTATTAAACCTGCAGGTAAATACATGAGCGGGGTCGAATTGATTCTGCAAGGTGAGGTTCACCTGTATGAAGACGATAGCTATTGTGGGCGCATTCAAAAAGGCGGCATACTTGGGCTACATAAAATCATGGATGGCAAAGCATCACAGCTTCGTTTCATCGCCAAAAGTGAATGCAATATCGTATGCATGGACTTCATGATTATCGAGGATTTGATGAGCATATCTAACCGTTTTCAAGAGCGTATTCGTGATGCAGCGGCTGGTTTTTCTGCCCAAGTATCACACACCATGAGTTTACAAGAAGAATAAATGCAACTCACAGACATCGCACAAGCATGGTTGAACGAACATATTCAAGTCGGTGATACCGTTATCGACGCAACCCTTGGCAATGGTTTTGATGCATTATTTTTGGCGCAATCCATAAAAAAAACTGGCACACTTTACGGCTTTGATGTCCAACAAGAAGCAATTAACAACACAACACTATTACTACAACAAGAGCCATGCCAGCAGGCATTCTTGCTGCAAGGTCACCAATATATGATGGCACATATACCACAAGAAAAACATGGTCATATTCAAGCCATCATGTTTAATCTTGGTTGGCTACCCAACAGTGATAAAAGTGTTATCACACATGCAAACACCACCATTCTCGCACTGGAACAAAGCTTGCAACTACTCGCACCAAATGGGCGTTTGAGCATCATGCTATATCCTGGACACCATGGTGGTGATGCTGAAGCAGCACAGGTCATTAGCTGGCTAGAAGCCAAACATTTACACCCCATCAACTTTAGACTTCAACAAATTGATGTCCCAAAACGTCCTAAAGCACCAATTTTGCTTCAAATTCAGAAAGAAAACATCTAAGCTTTAATCCATACTTGATAAAGGGAGGTGCCCATGCGTTTTTTTCAATACTTTTGCCTTGGCATTTGTTTATCTTTTGCAGCCCATACTTCCGCCTATGCTCAAAACACAACCGAGCAAACCGTATCTTCTTTTTTTCAATCGCTAAACCCTATCGCAACAGGTGCTATCCCATCACAAATGCCAACACCAACACGCTCTCTTACCCCTATGCTTATGCTTGCCAAGAGCAGCTGGAACCAGCTCAGCCCAGCAACCCAAGCTTTGGTGAGCCCTTGGCTGCTACGCCCAACGAATGGAATCGCTATTAATATTCAAAATACAACAATCATACCCTTCACCCTAGCTCAAGAAAGCACATGGGATTCAACCTACTTTACATTTCATTATACAACGACTGGTGCCAATGCTGCCACACTAAACTTTGTTCAACAGCTTGCTGTAGAAGCCGATAAGGTATGGGCAAAAGAAATTGGAACCATGGCTTATAATGCGCCTCCTTCAGATGGAAGCTTGGGTGGCAGTGGCAAGTATGATATTTACCTTTTAGATACTGGTTCAGCAGGAGTCTATGGCTATGTCACCAGTGATGCATCAACAGCATCAGGCCCTTATCCTGCGGGTCGTTTTTCACATATGGTTATCGACAATGATTTTGCAGGTTTCCCGCAGGTCCCCAACGATGCTGCCAAGGTCACTTTAGCCCATGAGTTTTTTCACAGTATCCAATATGGCTATGACCCTACAGAATTTCGAGCATTTTTAGAATCTTCCGCAACATGGATGGAAGACAAAGTTTACCCAACCATCAAAGATAATCTGCAATATATCGGTGAAGCCTATATCGATAACAATCATAATGGACAATATGATGCTGGCGAAACTTGGAGTGACCATAATGGCAATGGTGTACGAGAGTCTGGTAGCCAAGATTATCCTGAGCTTCCTGTGGATGCTTTTGGTCGTAGCCCAAATGGTTTAGAGCAATATGGTCGTTTTATGTGGATTCGATATTTATCCGATAAATTTGGCGACCCACTGATTAAAACCATACTTACCAATACAGGCATCACCGCTGGGAATAATACTTATCCTGCCATAGATGCCGCTTTGCAAACACAAGGCTCATCCCTTGCCGCAGCATTTCATGAATGGGGCATTTGGAATACTGATATTCAGCTATACCAAAATGGCATAGATTATCCTATCACTTGGGTGGATAATCTGGTGAGCACAGGCATCAATATCAGCAATGATTCTGCCACAGTCTTACAACAACTTGGTGGAAAACAGCCCCATTTATCTACCGTGTATCAGCGCGTGCAAAATCCAACGGGCACATTTACCTTCACAAGCCCAAGTGCCGCCTTGCTATCGGTCATGACACAAACTACTTTAGGCGGAGCTTATACCACAACGAATATACCACTCACCGCAGGACAAGGTAGCTGGACAGCTCCCACAGGCACTGCCATGGCAACTTTTGTCATTTCCAACACATCTGCTACGGATAATGCCATGACTTGGAAACTTAGTGATGGTGTAACCCCTGCAATGCCTACGCTAACACCAACAGGACCCGTTTATAGTGATGCAAGTGGAACCATCAGCGGCAACACTGGTAGTACAGCAACCATCATATCCAGTAGTAATGGTGGGTGCCTGACATCCACGCCCAGCAGCACAAATATACTATGGCTGTGGCTACTATGGGTACCAAGCTTGCTCTTCGTTAGCAATAAAACACGCAAGCCAAACAAATGTCTTCACCCACAAAGGATAAGTTAATGCCAAACAAGGACAAAAAACTCGAAGAAGGGCAAAGGATTCGCTACGGCAAATTGATTCGTCACATCTCCTTGCGTCAAAACATTATTAGCTTTAATGATTTTGCCAAAAAACAACAGTC
>JAUZQX010000160.1 GCA_030950765.1 Ghiorsea sp. | reverse complement strand
AGCAATGCTACACGTGCCAAAGATGCTGTGGACAATGGTAAGTTTGATGTTGCCATCCTTGATATTCGTTTACCTGATGGCAGTGGTTTAGACCTGCTCAAATCATTCAAAGAAAGCGACCCTGACATGGGAATTATCCTTATCACAGGGTATTCCGAAGTTGATTCGGCTGTACAAGCCATTGAATTGGGTGCTGATGATTTTCTTAAAAAACCTTTTGAACCTGATGAGTTACTGGTTCGTATTCAAGAGCTGCTCAAAAAGCGCATTCTCAAACAAGAAAACAAAAAGCTTAAACAAGAAATTCGCTCCAGTAAAAGCCAACACGGGCTGATTGGGCAATGTGATAGCATCAAACGCATTCGCGAAACAGCGCTATTGCTTGGTGATTCCGATAGTACAGTATTAATCACGGGTGAGTCTGGCACAGGCAAAGAAGTGCTTGCCAATATGTTGCATCAATCAGGTTCTCGCGCGGATAAACCCTTTGTATCCATCAACTGTGGCGCTATTCCTGAAGAACTTCTAGAATCCGAGCTTTTTGGACATGTGAAAGGCGCATTTACAGGGGCAATACGTGCTCGCGCGGGTCGCTTTGAAGTTGCCAACGGTGGTACCATTTTCCTTGATGAAATTGGTGATATGAGCCCTAAACTTCAAGTTAAACTACTTCGTGTACTTCAAGAGCGTACTTTTGAACCCGTAGGCAGCCATCAATCTATCCATATTGATGTGCGTGTTGTTGCCGCCACCCATAGAGACTTGGAAGAAGAAATTGCACAAGGTCGTTTCCGTCAAGATTTGTATTACCGCTTGAATGTTATCCCCTTAACATTGCCTGCATTACACGAACGAGAAGATGATGTCATTATTTTGACTGAACAGTTCTTAGATAATTTTAATAAGCTCAAAAACAGTAACATCACAGGCATTTCTGATACTGCCAAAGCCGTTATGTTGCGCTACAACTGGCCAGGGAATGTGCGTGAACTACAAAACCTAGTCGAACGTGTGACCACCTTAAAACGCAGTGGTAAAATTGATGTTGAAGACCTGCCCTCACGTATGCTTGATGCTGCTGAACGCACTGTCCAAGGTTTTAGTATTGATGTAAAACAACATGATACCATTGATTTTAAAGGTATTGTTGATGAGTTTGAAAGCCACCTGATTACCAGTGCTTTAGATCGCTTTGATTGGAACAAAAATCAAGCCGCAAAATTTTTATCCATGAACCGCACCACTTTGGTAGAAAAAATCAAAAAGAAAGGTTTGGTTCCCTCAAGTTAATCGACCCCAGCTTCTCCCCCCTCACACACATACTTTAAATTCGGCATAGCTCTTGCGTGAAGCTGAATATGTCGAATATTTATAAAATCCTATTCTCATCTTTATGCATGGTAATATGGCTTCATATCCCCACATTATATGCTGAAAATATTAGCATCACCAGAGCAGCATTCTTTTTGCAACAAGGGGCACCGGATAAAGCCATCACCTCTGCGCAACAGCTTCTATCCATGCCCCAGCTCAGTGAATCTGAGCGCAAACAACTGCTTGAGCTGATTAGCCAAGCCGAGTTGATGATTACATCGGCACGACACTATGAAGATGTTAGCCGTGCCGTTGCTGCCATTGAAACGCTTATCAAAGAATTCCCTGAGCAAGTTGATGAACCAGTCCTGCTGGCACAAATCATTGATTTGTATTGGAAACAAAATGCGCTAGAAGAAGCTCAGTCAAGCATCCTTGATTTACAGAGCAGGTTCCCTGCTTCCAAACAAGCCCAAGACAGCATGTTTACGCTAGGGAAAATTTACTTTATTCATCATCGTTTAGCAGATGCTCGAAGTATGTTTCTACGCTTTGCGCTTCATGTAGAGCGTAATTCAGCACAAGGTCGCGAAGTGCAGCTATGGACAGCACTTGTCGACTATGAAGAGGGTCGATATGACCAAGCTTTACCCGTATTTGAAAAGATTGACCGCTTAAACCCTGAGCTCATCACTGCACACGACAATATTTATGCTCGTTTTATCAACTTATTGAGTATCCAAGGTAAAAAACGTAAAGCACTGGTGCAGACACGGGATTTTTTGAACACCTTCAAAACAAGCACACATTCGTCTGCTGTCCGCTTATTACAAGCTGACTTACTGCTCGGCTTACCCAACCCTCCTGTGCAAGATGTGGCACGTGTTTACGCATTGTTGGCAGACAAAGAAGCAGGCACCGTGATTGGTAGGCAAGCCTTTATGCGTAAACTTATGATTCAAATGCGCGACAAAGATACCTATTACGACATCAAACCAGCGATTATTGCCTTAAAACGTATTGGCAATCAAAATCAAATGTCCATTATTGAAGATGAAGCTTTTTTGCATGAAGCAGAATTATGGGAGAAAGTTTCCCAACACGACCCTAAAAATAGCCCCAAAACTGCAGGTGACGCTGCTTTGCAACAGTTCACACGTGCATCTAAATCTATTGATCAACCCATAGCCCAACAAGCCAAAGCTTTAGGGCATCAAAGCTTTAAGCGTCAAATGAACGCGCTTATTGAGCAGCAAACATGGCTAAAAGCCATCAATTTATGGCAACGATTCCCCAGCTTTAGACCATCAGCTCAAGATTCCACACAATTACGCTTTGCTGTTGCCCATGGTTTGCGTTTATTGATGGAATATGAGCAAGCTGAACAAATGCTCGCATCACTACAGCAACAAGCCCAAGGGAGTGTGTGGGGTGAAAAAGTAATGTTAGAGCGCGCCAAACTTTGGTTAGACCGCGAAGATGCCCAAGGCATCCAAAAAGTGTTGCAATGGCTGGATAAACATGAGTACACATTATATCGCCCTGAAATGTTGGTCATTGTTGCTCATATGCAAATTCAAAACAAGGATGCCACCGCTGCATCCCACACCTTAGATGCCGTTGCCCCCGAAGACTTGGCAAAAGAAACCCGTGCTGAATATTGGAAAGTTCAGGCTTTAACTTCCGAAAAACTATCTCGCTGGCATGTTGCCGCACGCGCATGGCGTATGTATGCCAAATATCAGCCAGATGACACCGACCAAGCCATGTTGAACCAAGCCAATGCTTTGTTTAAGGGTAAAGATTATCTGCGTGCAGAAGAATTATATCAACAAACACCCCAAACCTTACAAAGCCCAACATGGCAATACCGCTACAGTGTGTGCCAACTCAAAAGCGGCAAGTGGAACCAAGCCATAGAGCGCCTTAAAACGCTCAAAGCGAACCCTGATGGTGGTATTTATGCATCCATGGCATCACTCACCCTTGCCGAGCGCGAAGCCGAACGTTTAATCAAGGAGAACCCATGAACGAGCAACATCATATCGCCATTGTTGGTTTCCCTATGCAATACATCTCTGATGTGCAAATCCAACTGGGCACATTGCTACCCAATACACCTGTAGATGTATTAATGAAATTTGAACCTGAAATGCTTGACCAATTCAGCCTTATCTTTCTTTGGGATGATGTGACCATTCTTAGTATGGTGCATCGAATCTTTAAGCAACGCCCGCAAGCCAATATTGTTATCCTTGCCGAACATGGGCATGCCGAACGCGCCCAAGAACTGATGGATATGGGCATTATGGATTATCGAACATTACCCTGCCCTGATGAAGTCTTAGAGATTTATGTGCGTAAATCTGGGCATCAAACTGCCCTGCATTCGGTTGCTAAACAACAGCAACAAGGCTCGGATATTTTTGTCACCGAAGATATTGAAACTCGGCGTTTGCTCGATCAAGTTGCCCTTGTTGCCCCTAGTAATGCCTCGGTTTTTGTGGTGGGTGAATCAGGCACAGGTAAAGAACGTATGTCGCGCTTTATTTACCAGTGCTCTGGGCGCAAAGACAATGCTTTTGTTGCCATCAATTGTGCGGCAATCCCTGAAAACATGCTTGAATCTGAACTTTTTGGCTATGAAAAAGGTGCGTTTACCGGAGCGGACAAAACCAAACCAGGCAAGTTTGAAATTGCCCACCAAGGCACACTTTTACTCGATGAAATCACCGAAATGCCCTTACACTTGCAAGCCAAACTGCTGCGTGTATTGCAAGAAGGTGAAGTGGACAGATTGGGTGGCAACAAACCCATCAAAGTGGATGTGCGTATTATAGCCACCAGCAACCGCAACTTAGAACAAACGGTTGCTGACGGTAAATTCAGGCAAGACTTATATTTTCGTTTAAACGTAGTCACTGTGGTATTACCCCCACTACGTTCACGCTTAACCGATATCAAACCACTTGCCGAACATTTTTTACAAGATTTTGCGACCATGTATAATAAAGCAGTACCCACGCTCAGCCCACAAGCCTTAAAAGCACTGATGCAACATGGTTGGGAAGGTAATGTACGCGAGCTGGAAAACTGTATGCACCGCTCATTTTTGATGTGTACCCACGGTGAAATCAAACCCGAACACTTGGGCATTGGTGGTTTGAGCACAACTGCTTCAGCCTGCAACGAACAAAAAAGCGATGTGCAAGCGGGTATGAGCATTCGTAATATGGAGCGGGCATTGATTGAACAAACATTAGAACATGTGCAAGGCAATCGCACCGAAGCTGCCAAACTGCTCGGCATCAGCATTCGAACTTTACGCAACAAACTCAAAGAATACCAAGGCGAAGCTGCTGCTTCTGTCGCTGCCTGAGGTTTTATAAAATATGAAAATTCAATCAACTCACAACAAACAACACTTGAAAAAAGCACAAAAGAAACAAACTCCATCCGCATCTTTTGGTGACATGCTCAATGCTACATCCATGGAAAACACACAAACCGAAACCGAACAACCCATTCAACCCAATGCGGACAAACAGCCCCACGGTTCAAACCCGCAACAAACACTAGAAACACATATGCAAGCACTGGAAGATGCGCTCCAGACCTTAGAAAAAGAGCCGCAAAATTCCGAGCATATCCAACAAACAATCGTAGATTTGCGCCAAGCACTGCAACAAAGCCAGCTCACACCACAAGCACTAGAAGATGCCGATACTTTGCTTGCTGTTGAAGCCAAACGTTTAGCCAGCTTAAACAGCAAAACACCTTAACACAGTTCCTAAACCCTATTTATTTTGTATGATTGGTGTTTCTTAGCATAAACAAAGGATGAAACCATGCCACAACAACGACTAACAACCCATAAAACCTCTTCAATATATAGCCTGTTATTGGTAGTTACTTTTGTAATACTAAGTAGTTGTACACAACAGGAACAAACAACAGCAAACAGCAAGGAAACCATCAACATTGGACGTTTGATTTGTGGCGGGCATTTATCACTCGCCGTGGTTGAGAACAAATATCAACATAATTTCCCAGACTTCACTTTAAAAACAGTACAAAATCATGATTGGGATGATGTGATTCAAGATATGAAAAGCGGGAAACTGGCGGGCACATTTATCTTATCACCCCTTGCCATGCAGTTGATTCGCCAAGGTTTGGATGCAAAAATCGTGATGATGGCAGATAGAAACGGCAATGGTTTCATTTTAGCCAAACAATACAAAAGCATTGAAGCCCTCAAAGAAAAAAAAGCCATTATCGCCGTACCTCACCTGTATTCACAACATCATGTGCTGCTTTATTTATCACTCAAACAACACGCAGTTCCATACACTGATGTGACTGTTGTTGCCATGCCACCACGCGATATGATTACATCTTTATCCCGTGGTGAAATTGATGGTTTTGTGGTCGGTGAACCTGAAGGGAATCGTTCAATTAGCTTAGGCAAAGGTTGGATGGCAGCGATTTCCCCACAAATTTGGGAAAATCACATGGATCATGTGTTTCTAGCAAGCAATACTTTTATCAAACAACACCCACAACAACTTCAAGAGCTGATGAATAGCTTAAAACACGCTGGAAATTATATTGAA
>JAUZQX010000016.1 GCA_030950765.1 Ghiorsea sp. | reverse complement strand
AATAAAATAGCTGGTAATTTTTTGAATCATGCCCAATGGGCTTTTTATAAGAATGGGTGGTCTTTTTCATAAGAATACACAACCTTCTTCATGATAGCGCGCAACATATCGCCGAAAATTACGTCCACTCATGCCTAAAAGTTGCCCCGCTTCTTCTTGGCTCAAACGACCGTCTCGCCAACCATCATATGCTTCTAAAAACCTCATCTTTCTTATCTCCTGTAACACTTCTGTTTGTCGCATAGCAAATCACCTCAAGGGTAATCTGCAAAGCGGACAGCTATCGTGCTACTGATGAGGACAGGTTATGTGTTCCTAACAGTCATGACAAATAAGGCTTGGCAAAATAAGGGATTGTTTACACTATGTTGCCATGAAAAGTGTTGATGTAACTATTATTGGTGCAGGTGCGGCGGGCTTGATGTGTGCCATATCTTCCGCTAAACGTGGCAAATCTGTGCTTGTTTTAGACAAAGCAAACAAAGCTGCTGAGAAGATTCGTATTTCAGGAGGCGGAAAGTGCAACTTCACCAACCTTGATGTCACCGCTGATAAATTCATTTCGCAAAACAAACACTTTTGTAAATCTGCATTGGCAGGGTTTAATCAGTGGGATTTTATCGATTGGGTAGTTCAGGCAGGCATTGAGTACCATGAGCGTGAACATGGGCAACTCTTTTGTGATAAGTCGGCGCAAGATATTATTAAAATGTTGTTGGATAAATGTGATGGTTATGGGGTGCAGCTTGAGCTTGGTGCTGAAGTGGAATCCATTGAAAAGCAAGCTGATTTCCATTTAGAAACCAGTATCGGTGGTTTTACATGCACATCTTTGGTGATTGCTACGGGTGCATTATCTATCCCCAAAATGGGCGCAACAGGTTTTGGTTTTAAAGTTGCCAAGCAATTTGGTTTAAACACGATTGAAACGCGACCAGGTTTGGTTCCCTTTACGTTCACAGGTAAAAACAAGGATGATTTCAAGGCACTTGCAGGCATTTCGCTGCCCGTTGTGGTTTCGCTTGTTGAGCGCCAAGCGCCAAGTTTTAAAGAAGCGATGTTGTTTACGCATAGAGGGCTTTCTGGCCCTGCTATTTTACAGATATCGTCGTATTGGTTGCCGGGCGAAAGTATTTGTATTAACCTTATTCCTGACTTAGATTTGAAGAGTTTTATGGATGAAAAAAAGAAAGAACATCCGCAAGCATTATTAGCGACAGTGTTAAGTCATATTTTCCCCAAACGTCTAGTTTTGTTATTGGAGAATGAATTTCACATGCAACAAAAAGTAGCATCCTTATCTGATAAAGATGTGCAAAATTTAGAAAATTTCTTGCAAGCTTGGAGAATTAAACCCAGTAGCACAGAAGGTTATCGTACGGCAGAAGTTACGGTGGGCGGTGTGGATACTGCCGATTTGGATTCTAAAACCATGCAAGCCAAACATGTGGATGGTTTATATTTTATTGGTGAAGTTGTGGATGTGACAGGGCATTTGGGTGGGTTCAATTTTCAATGGGCTTGGTCGAGCGGGTTTGCTGCGGGGAATAGTATTTAGTTGTTTGTCCGACATTCCTGTTTAATGTGAAACACCTTTTAAAAGTAAATTCGTTATTCATTTTTGTGCAGACAAAAACGAACCAAAAAGCTGCCCATTACAAGCTGCTTGTTTCCTTCGTTTTCTCGCGGCATGAGGGCGCGTGTTACTGCGCTCTATCCTTTTGCCGCAAGACGCTTAGGCGCAGCTTAACCAAGGGAAGGGTGTAACATTGACTTTGTGGTATAAAAATAAGAAACAGTTAATCTTTAAGTCGCCAGCCAGCTCTCCACAGGTACCAACAAGCAAGAACGGTTGATAATGTGGCGATGGAGACAACAATAATGGCTTGAGAAGGGTCGGTGTCGCCAACGTTTAAGAAACCATGACGGAAGCCATCAATCAGATAAAAAAATGGGTTGAAGTGGTTCGCAGTTTGCCATGCTTCTGGCAGTTGTTTGACCGAATAAAATACACCCGATAAAAAGGTGAGCGGCATGATGATGAAGTTGTTTAAGAGCGCCATATCATCAAATGTTTTTGACCACATGCCGCCAATCATGCCCATACCACCCATGATAATGCTGCCTGTAATGCCGTAAAACATAATCATCCAAAGATGTTCGATGCTGATATTGGTAAATGGTGCAAGCACGAGCAATAACACAACCGCAACAATCAGAGCGCGAGTAACCGCTGCAGCCAAAAAAGCGAGGGTGACTTCAAAAGCAGTCAGTGGTGCCATCATCAAGAAGATTTGCATATTCATAAGTTTGCCAACCATGATTGAGCTGGATGTGTTGGCGAAAGCATTTTGCATCATTGCCATCATCACCAAGCCAGGGATAAGAAAATCGAAGTAGGCAACTTCCAAGCCTGGTACTTCTCTATCGCCCATGGCATAACGAAATACGATGAGATACATAATGGCAGTCAACGCCGGCGCAACAATGGTTTGCATTTTCACGTTTAAAAAACGGCGTGATTCACGCGAGTATAATGTCCAGCAGCCGTACCAATTCATACTGTGTTTCCATTGTGTGTTAAGCGTAAAAACACATCTTCCAAATCTTCATTTTGAACAGATACCGACTTCGCCTCACCCAATAGGGCAATGGCAGTTTGGTAAGCATCATTGAAATTATTTTGCCCTGAATCATTTTTTTTCAAGCAAAGCGAGACTGTGTTTTTCTCAATGCGAGGGGAAAAAGCAGCCAGTTTATTCTGAATCGTATCAGTCATGGTCATGTTTTCATGATATTCCAAAACAAGTGATGAACTGCCAACACTATCCAATAGGCTTGCCATAGATTGCGAAGTGAGCAACTTGCCTTGGTCGATAATGGCGACCTGGTCACACAACTCTTCGGCCTCTTCAAGGTAGTGGGTGGTAAGTAAAATGGTTGTGCCGTTATCATTCAGCTCGCGCATAAAACCCCATAAACGTTTGCGAAGCTCAACATCTACGCCAGCAGTGGGTTCATCAAGAATAACGATTTTAGGTTTATGGACCAAAGCTTGTGCGACCAATAACCGTCTACGCATACCGCCTGAGAGTTGACGCGCATTTTTTTTAGCATGTTCGGTAAGTTCCAAGCGCTCTAAAAGTTCATCAATCCATTTCATGTCGGGTTTGACGCCAAACATGCCAGACATGATTTTTAAGATGTCGCGAGGTGCAAAAAAGGGGTCAAAGGCAATCTCTTGAGGAACCACGCCCAAACGTTGTTTGCACCACTTACGCTCAGTAAATAAGTTTTTACCAAGCAGGGTTACTTCACCCGAGCTTGGATGAACAGTATCGGCTAGAATATTGATGAGTGAAGATTTTCCAGCCCCATTGGGGCCTAACAGTGCAAAAAATGAACCTTCAGGCACAGATAAATCAACACCTTGCAGTGCTTGTTTGCCGTTTTTATATATTTTGGTGAGTTTCTTAACTTCTAGAGCGTAGCTCATGAAATGTGAGCTTTAATACTCCGCAGTAGCGGCGTGGCCACAACCTGCGCCAGTCTCAGCAGGGCTAAATGATTTACCACAACCGCAAGTTGAACCTGCATTTGGGTTTTTAATCACAAAAGATTCACCTTGCAATGAAGTTTGATAGTCTACTTCTGAACCTTTAAGCATATCCATGCTCATTTGGTCTACCAAAAGGGGGACGCCAAAACTTTCCACAACAGTGTCAGTATCTTTTACATCATCGTCAAAAGTGAAGCCATATTCAAAACCTGAACAACCACCACCCGAGACAAAAATACGAAGTTTAAGGTCTTTGTTTTCTTCGCTATCCATTAAGGATTTTACTTTCATAGCAGCACTTTCGCTCATGGAAACAGACATAAATACACACTCCTTTTTTTCCGATTATATCGCCTCAGGCACTTCGGCACAAGTGTTGCTTTCATTTGTTTAGATTGATTTATCATTTGTTTTGCTTGAGACGGGTCTTAAACACAAGTATCTCAAGGAAAAAACAGGTGAATACGGATGAAGGATTTTGCATATGAGCCAGCAGTCAGAAAACAATACATTGATACGTCAAAATCTTATGCTGATAGAGAATGAACGCCGAGAAATTGCTTTTGAGCTGCATAATGAGATTGGTCAAAATTTAACTGCGATTCGCACCGCAGCCCAACTCATGCATAGGCAAAGTGAAGGGCGGCAAACACATCCTGTGGCGGAAAGTATTGTCGCGCTTACAGATCAAATGTACAACAGTATGCACAGGTTGGTTCATCGTTTGCATCCGAGTATTTTGGATAAATTTGGTCTATCTGATTCGTTACAAGAGCTGGTTGGTTTTTCCCAAGAATATATGGGGTTGCAGTGTCATTTGGATGTGATGGGTGATTTGGCAACATTATCTCAAGATTTACAGTTGGCAGTGTACCGTATTGTCCAAGAAGCGCTAACCAATGCTGTTCGTCATGGTCAGGCAACGGAAGCTGAGATTAAACTGTTTGTCGGCAAGGATGCTTTACAAATATTTGTATATAACAATGGCACAGAGCTTGAAGATGGTTTGGAAGCTTTAATTCATCGTAAATCGTCAGGTATTGGTTTGCTGGGTATTCAACATCGTGTGCATGCTTGGCATGGGGATTTGGCATTTAAAAACCTTGATGGTGGTGTGAAATTATCCTGTTCATTTCCTTTGGAAAGCTAAATGGCTATTCATGCCATCAAAGTACTGCTTTGTGATGATCACCCTATGGTTCGTATGGGTTTTAAGCAGCTTTTAGAAAGTGTGCCTGATATTGAAGTTCCTTTTGAGGCGGAGACAGGTGAGCAGGCATTTCAAATTTATCGCAAGCAGCAACCTGATGTTGTTATTTTAGATATTAGTATGCCTGGTATGGGTGG
>JAUZQX010000159.1 GCA_030950765.1 Ghiorsea sp. | reverse complement strand
AACCGCCATCACCAACACCTTGAGAGACTTTAAACTTGCAGGTTCTGCATTAGAGGGCGCGAATAAAAAACGCTTTGGCGAAATTAAAATGCGTCTTGCTGAGCTTGGTAACACCTTTTCCCAACATGTTTTGGATGCCACTCAAGCCTTTGAGCTGCTGATTGATGACAAAAACAAACTCAAAGGACTTCCAGAATCCATTATTGAGGGGGCAGCACAACGCGCCACAGAGAATGGCAACCAAGGTTACTTATTTACGCTCGACATCCCATCTTATTTGCCTTTGATGCAGTATTTGGACGACTCCAGCATTCGTGAAACCATGTATAAGACTTATGTCAGCCGCGCTTCAGAAGGAGAACTCGACAACACACCTGTGATTGACGAAATCCTCACACTCAAACAAGAAATGGCAGCCCTTCTCGGCTTTGATTCGTATGCTGATTATTCACTCGCCGACAAAATGGCATCAAGTGTGGATGAGGTTACATCATTTTTGCGTGACTTAGCCCAAAAATCAAAAAAAATGGCAAAAAATGACCTAAAAGAGCTACAAAGCTATGCCGAAAATACATTAAATATGAAAAAACTAGAAGCATGGGATATCTCTTATGTTTCCGAAAAACTAAGGCAAGAAAAATACGCTATTTCCCAAGATGAACTCAAACCCTGGTTCCCTGAAGCTTCTGTCAAACAAGGTTTGTTTACCTTGGCTGAAAAGTTATACGGTATTTCGATTCAGCGCGGTTCTACCCCTGTATGGCATGATAGTGTGGAATACTATGAAGTGTCAGATAGCAGCGGCAAACTCAAAGCAGGCTTTTATCTCGATCCTTATGCCCGCAAAGGCAAACGTGGCGGCGCGTGGATGGATGAGGCCTTGGTATCTTGGCGAATGGCAGATGGAGAGCTGCAACATCCAGTGGCATATTTGGTGTGCAACTTTGATGCGCCAGTCGGTGATAAACCTGCACTATGGACGCATGATGAAGTCATCACCCTATTCCATGAATTTGGGCATGGTTTGCACCACATGATGACGGCAGTGGATGTACGCGAAGTCTCTGGTATCAATGGTGTGCCTTGGGATGCGGTGGAACTTCCTAGCCAATTTATGGAAAACTTCTGCTGGGAACGCGAAGTGTTGGATTTGTTCGCCAAACATTATGAAACAGGTGAACCACTGCCCCAAGCCATGTTTGAAAAAATGACAGCCGCAAAAAACTTCCAATCTGCCATGCAAATGCTGCGTCAGATTGAGTTTTCATTGTTTGATTTATTGCTTCATGCTGATTTTGACCCAAAAGGTGAACAATCCGTGCAAGATTTATTAGATGAAGTTCGCGCTGAAGTGTCTGTGCTTACACCGCCCGCTTTCAACAAGTTTCAAAACAGCTTTTCACATATTTTTGCAGGCGGTTATGCCGCAGGTTATTTCAGCTACAAGTGGGCGGAAGTTTTGTCTGCAGATGCTTATGCTGCCTTTGAAGAAGCATCAAAAGGCGCAAGTATCATCAATCAAGATGTAGCACAACGATTCTTAACTGAATTGCTTTCACGCGGCGGTAGCCGAGAGATGATGCACAGCTATCAAGCATTTCGTGGCAAAGAACCAACCGTGAATGCCTTATTAAAACATAATGGTATCAGCGGGTAATTAACATGGTAACCACTTGGAGATGCTTTGGCTTCACAATGGCGGCAACTCACCTTATCTCGCCAAGGGTTAACGTCCAAGCAACCGTTTGGCTCAGGGGTAAATAGCACACTTCAAGCCATCAAACACCTTGGATATGTGCAAGTGGATACATTATCGGTGGCTGAACGGGCGCATCATCATGAGTCTGTTTTACCCAACCAAGAAAGCGTTAGTAGGGTTCTTTTCGCCTAGCCCTTATATTGAATCATTGACACCAAAGATGCGCCGATTATGATGCGCTTCCTTTTTTCGGATTAGTAGGAGTTTCAAATGAGTTTTACATACAAACCAAGTCGTATTCGTCGCGCTCGCACATGTGGATTTCGTGCTCGCATGGCAACCCGTGGTGGTCGCGCTGTACTTAACCGTCGCCGTGCTAAAGGCCGCAAACGTTTATCTGCATAAAAACAGACTTTCCTCGTGAGTTCCGTTTAATCAGTAAAGCTGATTTTGCGCGAATGAAACAAGGTAAACGTTTTAGAGTTTTAGGACTGAATTTGATAGTGGCCCCAAATGCTTGTAATCATGCACGTTTGGGGCTTGCTGTATCTACAAAGTATGGCAATGCTGTGCAACGTAATCGCCTTAAACGATGTCTAAGAAGTGCATTTCGCCAACACTCTATTCGTGATAAACACGTGGATATTTTGGCAATTCCAACACCGCAGTTGCAAAACAATCAAGTCTCAGAACACACTATGCATGCTTGTTTTGATAAGCTGCTTAACCGCATTTAATATGCAGTGGATTTTAATCAAATTGGTACAGTTCTACCGCTATATTATTTCGCCTATGTTGCCTTCGCGTTGTCGTTTTATGCCCACTTGTTCAGAGTATGCACTTGAAGCATTGCAAAAATATGGTGCCATCAAAGGTGGTTGGTTAGCCCTAAAGCGAATTCTGCGTTGCCATCCTTTCTCATCATGTCATGGTTACGACCCGCTGCCTTGAGCTGCGCCCTTTTTTAACACTTTTAAAGACATAGGATTTTACTTCAATGGACAACAAGAACCTTATTTTAGCTTTTGCACTTTCTATGGGTGTATTGTTTGGCTGGAGCTGGATGTTCCCTCCCGTAGAACCCGTTCAACAGGTTGAGCAAACAGAAAATAGAAACACCCAGACGGCAAACAGCCAAGCTGGGCAAAACTCAACAGCTATTTCCTCTACAACAGAAACAAGCATACAAGGTGAAAATCCAACGACACAAGTTGTTACAAGCGAAAGCATTCAAACCTTTGGTAATGATGTTTTAGAGCTTACCATCAATGCCAAGGGCTGGTTGACCGATGCTGTACTGCTCAACTATCAAGAGTCTTTGGATAACCCTGAAAAAATAAAACCACTAAGCAGTGGTGATTTTCATGAGGCATACATCAACAGTGGTGTGGTCGGACAAACACTTGCTGAGCCATTCAAACTTACATCCCTCAACGAAAGCCATGATAAAACAACAGCAACGTTTGAAGCCAAATTAAGTGATGGTTATACATGGCAACGCACATACACCTTGGAAAAGGGCTCCTACCTGGTAAATGTGAAAGACCGCATCAAAGATGGTGCAGGACTAAAACTATACCGTCAGGTTGTTGAAAAAAACCCTCTAGAAGCTGCTGCGGAAAATTACAACGAACACATTGGCCCCATTGGTTTATTTAACGATGAACTGACCGAAGTCAGCTATGATGACTTAGATGAAATGGGTGCGAAAAAATTAGCCGCCATGGGTGGCTGGACAGGTATGATGACCCGCTACTTTATCTCTGCTATTTACGGCACAGATCAAGATGAAAGCTACCGTTATTACTACAAAGGTGATGGTCGCTCCTACCAAGCAGGTATGATTAACGATGGCATGGTTGAACAAGGCGACATGGTCTTTGACAATAATATGTACATTGGCCCGAAATCTGTACCACTGCTTGAAAAACTTCATGTTGGCTTAGAGCGCAGTGTTGATTTTGGCTGGTTCACTGTAATCGCCAAACCTTTGCATGAAGTCATGTTGTGGTTAAACCAATACATTTCCAACTTCGGTGTGATTATTATTTTAATGGTCATTACCATTAAAATCATTTTGTTCATTCCCACCCAAGGTGCATACCGCTCCATGGCTGCTATGCGCAAATTACAGCCTGAAATGGTACGTCTTAAAGACCGCTACGGCGACGACCGCGCCAAAATGGGACAAGAAGTGATGGCGATGTATAAGAAAAATAAGGTAAACCCACTGGGTGGCTGTTTACCTATTTTAATGCAAATGCCCATTTTCTTTGCCCTTTATAAAGTGTTATTGATTTCTATCGAACTTCGCCAAGCGCCATTTTATGGTTGGATTGAAGATATGTCGGTGCAAGATCCATTCTTCGTACTGCCTATTTTGATGGGTATATCCATGTATATTCAAATGAAATTGAATCCACAGCCTACTGACCCTATTCAAGCCAAAGTGATGCAGTTTCTGCCTATCATGATGACTGCACTGTTCCTATTCTTCCCAGCAGGTCTGGTACTTTACTGGGTTGTGAATAATGTTCTTTCCATCATCCAACAGCGTTTGGTGATGAAAAGTATGAATGTTGACTGATACTATTTCAGCCATTGCCACCCCCCAAGGTCGGGGTGGCATTGGTATTATTCGAATATCGGGTTCTCAAGCAGCCAGTATTGCTTTAAAACTTTGTCAGCGTGACACACCTTTTACCCCTCGCTTTGCCCATTTCCATCACTGGTATGATGCCCAAGATGAGACCATTGACCACGGTTTAACCATCTACTTTGCAGGCGCTAACTCCTATACAGGTGAAGACACGGTGGAACTTCAAGGCCATGGTAGCCCTATGCTGCTTAAAGCTTTGTTTGAGCGTACTTTAGAACTGGGGTGCCGCCCCGCTGAAGCTGGTGAGTTTACCCGCAGAGCTGTGGAACATGGCAAGATTGATTTATCACAAGCTGAAGCTGTAGTGGCATGTATTGATGCGGCAACACTCAGAGCTGCCAAACAAGCCCAAAAACAATTGGATGGTGCATTTGGTCGGCGCATATCACAATACATGGATGATTTAACATCTGTTGTTGCCCATGTGGAAGCATGCTTAGATTTTCCCGAAGATGAAGTGCCAGAGCTCTTTTATGGTCAACTACGGGAACGTGTTGAAAATGAACTGGTAGCCCCTATCCAAAACCAACTCAACAGTAAACTTGGCGAACGTCTATTTGAAGGCGCAACCGTTGCCATCATTGGTGAACCTAATGTGGGTAAGTCTAGCCTATTAAACGTACTCTCTGGGCGCGACAGAGCCATTGTCACCGATATTGCAGGTACGACCCGCGACACCTTAGAAGTAGACTTTGAAGTCAATGGTATCCCTATCCGCCTCACCGATACCGCAGGGTTGCGCAATACCGATGATATTGTTGAACAAGAAGGTGTAAAACGCGCCAAACAAGCTGCTGAAACAGCGGATTTGGTGATTTTTATTGCTGATGCCACCCGCCCTGAAACATGGAAACCTGAAACACACTTTGAAAATCTTAATATCCACCTTAAAATCATGAATAAGGTTGATAAAACCAATGATTTTGAAGCAAATGGCTTCTTACCTATATCCATCAAACAAGAACAAGGTTTGGACACACTGATTGCATACATGGCAAAACAACTTGGTGACGTAGATTTGGCTGATGAAGCCGCCATGGTCACATCATCACGCCATCGTACTGCACTTGAAACATCACTCGCCCATATTCAAGCCGGGCTAACGATGCTTGGGCGCGAAGAAATGATTGATTTAACAGCAATGGAGTGGCGTAGAGCATGGTCTGCTTTGGGTGAAATTCTGGGTATTGGCGATGTCGAGTTTATTCTTGACAAAGTCTTCTCTGAATTCTGTATCGGAAAATAACAGCATAAAAAAGGCCTAAGCTTTCGCTTAGACCTTCTCACAAACGATATGATACGCTAAAAATCAGTGCTCAGCGCTCACATTGGCATAAAAAGCAATGCCAGTCTTTTCATCTTCATCTAACATAAACCAACCTTCAAAACCTTGTGAGGTATCTGGGATATTGGTGTGCGGAATAAATAATGTTTTGCGTAAGTTTTCACCACGCCCTACTTTAATAATTTTACAAAGACCACCCAATAAAAACGATGTATCTTCTTTGCTACTCTCATCTTTATAGCTCAGCTGACAATCTACACCAAAATCACCAAGGTCGCCTGACTCATCACGCAACACACTGGTCTGCAATGTAATCACATCACCATCAATCGCACCTGCAGTGTGTGCCAAGGCTAAAATTTGTGAACCTTTCATTGCAGCAATAAAGTCACTAAATTGCCCTTCAACCACAGCTTCGTATTCAAAGTTTTTATCTACTTTTTGAAATGCGGCAAAATTCACATTGCGCACCTCGCCTGCCGTCGCCAAGTGTGGTAATAGCAACATCAATCCTAATACATATTTTAACATTTTCTCTCCCCTCAACTATCTTTTATAAGTTTATCAATCACATCAGGATAAATCTCATATTCTTTTTCTTGGATCCGACCATGCAATGAAGCATAGTCATCTTCACTTAACACAGGCACACAAGATTGAGCAAGTATAGGTCCGCTGTCTAGTTCTTTTGTGACAAGGTGCACCGTGCAGCCTGAAACCTTTACCCCATAACGCAGCGCATCACCCACAGCATCCGCCCCAATAAAGGATGGGAGCAGCGAAGGGTGAATATTAATAATTTGTTGTGGAAAGGTCTGAATAAAACTTTCAGATAAAATGCGCATATAACCCGCCAGTACAATCAGCTTACAATCCGCATCTTGAATCACTTGGCTGCATGCCGCATCAAATGCCTCGCGCCCTGTATAATCTTTCGGGTTGATAAAATAAACATGGGGAACCCCAGCCTTTTTAGCAATTTGCAAAGCACCAGCATCCGCTTTATTACAAATCACAACTTCAACTTTTGCACAACAATCACCGTGCTCAATAGCCTCTAAGATTGCCTTTAAATTACTTCCTTTACCTGAGGCTAACACTGCAATTTTATTGTTCATTTTTAACTTCTATAACCCCTTGATGCAAATATTTCATCATTAAAAAGCTAACCACGCAAGCTGTAAAGCTAGAAGCAACAATCATATACAATACGACCAGCTGCGCTGATGCCGCAGCAAACACTGTACTTCCAGCCAAGATCATGCCAACAAAAATACCCGGCATGTGTACCAAACCCACCACTTTGAGGGTATTAACTGGTGAAATCATTGCGGTTCTTAAACCTTCTTTGACTCTGGCTGCCGTGATACCTTCCACAGGTTTTAAACGTTCAAACATGATAGCGATAGCATTCATACCATTGGCTGCAACCATACTGCCCAAAGGAATTAAAGTCCGTGCATTATCTTCAAATGCTTGCACAAAAACAAGCCATGGCAATGTGACCAAACACGCCACAGCAAGCCCAAAACTCGAAGCAACCCAGGCATGGGTAAACCGATGGTGATAAGCTGCTGAGGTATAACCCGCTAGAATACAAAATCCTAAAATAATACCTGCTTGTGCCCAGTGCGATTGAATTTCAAACAACCAATGCAATACAAACGCCAGCAATAATAATTGCAACGGTGCACGAACCGAAGCAATAAGTATCTCTCGGGTTAAACCCAATTCTTGCCGATGTGCCCAATAACCAACAGCCACCAAAAGCAGCCAAGCTGCCATAATCGTGGTAACCGTTTCTAGCGCATCCATCAGCCTTTTTCTTGTGGGCAAATACGAACGCGTATCACTCGTCTTGGGTCTGCTTCAACAATCAACATATTAAGCCCCGCAATCTGTACCCGTTCTTTAACAACGGGGATGCGTCCAAGTTCACTGGTGATCAAGCCCGCTACAGTGTCATAGTCTCCCTCTGCAATATCAATATTCAAAGCTTCGGCAAGTTCTTCAATATGTACTCGCGCCAACACTTCAAAATCACCATCCTTATGGCGTATAATACCTGCATCATCTTCTTGGGTATCTTCATCAATCGAACCGACAATTTCTTCCAATAAATCAGACAATGTCACCAAACCTGCCGTGCCACCAAATTCATCTTGGACAATAGCAATATGACTGCCTTCTCGCATTTCAGATAATAAACCCGCAACGCGTTGCAACTCAGATATTTTGGGGCAAGGTCTAAGCATATCAGACAGCACAATGGTTTGATTCTTGATGCGCGCCGTAAACAAGTCCCAAAGGTAAACAACTCCAACCACTTTATCCAAATCACCATCCGTCACAGGTAAACGGGTCACTTTGGCATTCATGATTTCTTTTTCTAAAGCTGCCGCTGAAATCGATAAATCGATGGTGTGCAAATGGGAACGTGGTGTCATGATTTCACGCACGCGTGTATCATGGAATTCAACCGCTTGAATCAACATCCTTCGTTGTTCATCCGAACGAATAAATTCGGCGCGTTGTACAATACTGAGCAATTCTTCTTCTGTTTCACCCGGGCGAAGCCAATCCAGCATTCTTTTGCGCAATTTACAACGCCATTGGCTCATAAGTGTACCTCATCGGAAAATTCAGGGTATGGCTGATGCAAACCAAGCTTGGACATCACTTGATTCTCTAGCCGCTGCATGATTTCAGCCTCATCGTCATTGATATGGTCATAACCCAATAAATGTAGCGTAGCATGGGCAATTAAATGCATACTATGTGCCTCTACAGATAAGTTTAGACGTTTGGCTTCTTCTTGTACAAAAGGTGTTGCTAAAATCATGTCGCCAAGCGATTCATCTACATCCAACTCATCCAAATCTTGCATGGGAAAAGACAATACATCGGTCACTTTATCTTTATTTCGCCACTCAGCATTCAGTTGTTGCACTGCTTCATTACTAGCAAAACGAATGCATAATGATGGTTCTTTAATACCTTTTGCCTCAAAACAGCTTGTTTTTACCGTATTTTCAATGTTTTTTTGTGTAACGAGCATTGAAACACCATCATCAAGCACAATATCAATCATGTTTATCATAAGCATGGACAATACTTTCCACCAAGCGGTGCCTAACCACATCTTCAGCACTCAAGCGGCAAATACCAATATCTTTCACACCAGCCAATACAGTTAATACTTGCAACAAACCACTGTCTTGTTCACGAGGCAAATCCACTTGAGTCACATCACCCGTGACCACCATTTTCGAGCCGAAACCAAGGCGCGTTAAAAACATTTTCATTTGTGCTTTGGTTGTATTTTGTGCTTCATCAAGAATAACAAACGCATCGTTGAGTGTACGCCCACGCATATATGCCAGGGGTGCGATTTCAATCACCCCTTGCTCCATCAAGGCTGTCATTTTTTCAGTTCCAATCATATCGGACAACGCATCAAAAAGTGGGCGTAAATACGGGTCAACTTTTTGCTGTAAATCACCGGGTAGAAAACCTAAATTTTCGCCTGCTTCTACTGCAGGACGGGTTAAAATAATTTTCTCAACCTGATGTGTTTGCAGGGCGACTACCGCATGTGCCACTGCCAAATACGTCTTGCCACATCCCGCAGGCCCGACACCAATGCTTAATGTTGTGTCGGCAATGGTTTGTACATACTTGCGCTGATTCGGTGTTTTGCCTTGAATGTTTCTGCGCCCTGCTGCCAACACAATGGCGTTCACCTTTTCATCGTATGTTTCTTCTGCCACTGCACCACTCCGAAATTCACGCAACATATCTTCAACGCCTTGTTTTTCTACTTTACCCTTACTGACTTGTTGTTTCAATTCTTCAAGTGCCAACACTGCACTTGCTGCTTGCTCACCAAGAATAAACCACTTGCCCATTTGTCCACGCAAAATGACATCAAAAGTTGTTTCAATTTTTTTAATATGTTGGTTATTCGAACCGCAAAACAATGCCAAAGCTGCTGCATCAAGCTCTGTGCATTCAAATAAAACTGGCTCTTTAATTTTCAATGATTAACTCGCCTCTTAGCGACATATTGTAGGCCGCAGTAATTTTCACAGCCATGGTTTGCCCGATTAACCTAGGGTTGCCCTGCAAATGCACAATACGAAAATCTGGTGTTCGTCCTTGCAAGTCACCTTCATTTTTTCCTTTGCTTTCAATCAAGACTTGCGTGGTTTTACCCACTTGTTGTTCCATACGTTCACGGGACTGTTCGCGCAGCAAGGCTAACAGACGCTGTAAACGTTCATCCTTCACATCTTCAGGCACATCATCTTCAGCTTTGGCTGCTGGTGTACCAGGACGTGGTGAATATTTGAATGAAAAGGCAGAGTCATAACCTACTTTACGAACCAAATCTAAAGTCATCTCAAAATCTTCATCGGTTTCCCCTGGGAAACCCACGATAAAGTCCGATGACAAAGCAATATCTGGTGTAAATAAGCGCAACTCATCAATGGCTTTGAAATAATCTTCGCGTTTGTGCCCTCTGTGCATGGCTTTCAGGATCTCATTCGAACCCGATTGCACAGGTAAATGAAGGTATGGCATCAATGTTGGTATTTCAGCAAAAGCTTCGCACAATTCCGTGGTCATTTCCATAGGGTGAGACGTTGAGAAACGCAAGCGTTGCATGCCTTCCAAATCGCCTACCAAATGCAATAAATCCGCAAAACCAACTGCCTCACCATTTGCATTCTCACACTGATAAGCATTCACATTTTGTCCAAGCAACGAAATATCTTTCGCTCCTGCTTCAATCAGTTGCCTACACTCTTCTAAAATATCTTCAGGGGGGCGTGAAATTTCAGCGCCACGGGTGTAAGGCACGATACAGAATGTGCAAAATTTATCGCAGCCTTCCATAATGGTCACATAACCCGTCAAACCCTCCACTTTAGGTTTAGGCAAATGGTCAAATTTCTCAATTTCAGGCATATCTATTTC
>JAUZQX010000158.1 GCA_030950765.1 Ghiorsea sp. | reverse complement strand
TACCCACTGCCCAATCTCTTTTGCGGGTAAACCACAAAATAATAAAGAGAAGTAAACCTTCGAGTGCCATTTCGTAAAGCTGGCTTGGGTGTCTTGGTAAATTGCCAGCATAAGGAAAAATCATTGCCCAAGGCACTTGAGCAGGGTCTGCTACGCGCCCCCAAAGTTCACCATTGATAAAGTTACCCATACGCCCAAAAGCAAGCCCAAGTGGTGCAACCACAGCAAAACGATCAAGCAACTCTAAATAGGGCAAACCAACACGTTTGCAGTATATATAACCTGCAAGCACTGAGCCTAAGAAACCGCCGTGAAAAGACATGCCACCATTCCATACATAAAACACTTCGATGGGGTGTGCTATATAATAAGATGGGTTGTAAAATAAGACATACCAAAACCTGCCACCCAAAATCACGCCAAGAATCAGCCAAGTGAATAGGTTCTCAAATGATTCAGGTGAAACAGAGGTTCCCCATAGGTGTTGTTCTTTGAGTTGAATTTGCACCAGCTTCCAAGCTGACATAAAAGCAAATACATACATCAAACCATACCAATGAATGGCAATTGGCCCCAACTGCAGGGCAACAGGGTCAATTTGGGGAGCTAACACGTGATTACCATACCATCCATAGTAGCACACCACCCAAAATAATGCGATAGATGACGAAAGGCCCCATACCTACGCGTTCCAGAAATTTGAGAAAATAGTGGATACAAATATATGCAGAGACTGCTGATACCACGTAACCAAGGATTAACGTATCAAAACTTGCCACCTGATTGGGTTGTTCAATCCAATCTTTGATTTTTAAGCCACCAGCCAAAAAAATCACGGGAATGGATAACAAAAAGGAGAATCTTGCGGCAGCTTCGCGGGTATAACCTAGAAACAAAGCTGCAGTCATGGTGATGCCTGAGCGTGAAGTGCCTGGAATCAGGGCAACAGCTTGGGCAATACCCACAATCATGGTGTCTTTTATGCCCCAGGCTTGTTCACCCCGTTCACGTTTTCCCATTCGATCAGCTGCCCACAGCAGCAAACCAAATACAATCGATGCAATGCCTATAGTTTCAATTGAGCGCAGGTCATTTTCTATATAATCTTTAAGCGCCAAACCAGCGATACCCACAGGAATAGTGGCAAGACCAATCATCCATGCCATTTGTCCATCGCGATTGGCCTTCCAATCACGTTTTTTGATGGTTTCACCCATGCCAAGTATCATTTTAGCCAAGTCACTGCGGAAATAATAAATCACAGCCGTTAAGGTGCCCAAGTGAACCATACAATCAAACGCCAAACCTTGGTCTTGCCAAGTGGATACAAGGGGAACCAGTGCCAAATGTCCTGATGATGAAATGGGTAAAAACTCGGTTAAACCCTGAATCAAGCCAAGAATAATGGCTTGGAATGCACTTAAAGGCTCATTCATGTATTGCGGCGTTGTTGAATGGCTTGCGACAATGTTTCTAACATGGGTGCGGTATCCTGCCAATTGATACAGGCATCTGTGATGCTCACCCCATATTGCAGCGGTTTGTTAGGCTCATTGTTTTGCCTGCCCTCATTTAAGTGGCTTTCAATCATCACACCTTTGATATGTTTATTACCTGATGCAATTTGCTTGGCGACATCTTTACTCACTTCAATTTGACGCTGGTGTTGTTTTAGTGAGTTGGCATGGCTGAAATCAATCATCACACCTGAGTCAATGCCTGCTTGTGCTAGCTTTTCAACTGCATGCGCCACACTTGCGGCATCATAGTTAGGTTTATCATTACCACCACGCAGGATAATGTGACAATCTTCATTGCCGCTTGTTTCAAAAATAGCTGATTTTCCTTCTTTGGTGAGTGATAAAAAATGATGGGGGTGAGATGCGGCACCAATGGCATCAATAGCAATACTAAAACCACCATTGGTACTGTTTTTGAAACCAACAGGGCATGATAAACCTGATGCCAACTCTCTATGCCCTTGGCTTTCGGTTGTGCGTGCGCCAATGGCACCCCAACTAACCAAATCGGCAACATATTGGGGTGAGATTAAGTCTAAAAACTCAGTACCCGCAGGTACGCCCATATTATTGATGTCCAACAAAAGTTTGCGCGCTTTACGAATACCACTATTAATATCAAAGGAGTCATCCAAATGAGGATCGTTAATCAATCCTTTCCAGCCCACTGTGGTGCGTGGTTTTTCAAAATATACACGCATCACAATCAATAAGTCTTTTTCATATTGTTGGCGTGCTTGTTGAATTAATTCCGCATATTCTATGGCTGCTTTGGTATCATGAATGGAGCATGGGCCAACAATGGCAAGTAAGCGGTCATCCTCGCCAGTTAAAATGCGATGAATGGCTTGGCGCGTGGCAAAAATTGTTTCTGCCGCCGTATCTGTAATTGGAAGCTCAGAATGTACTTCTAATGGGGGGCTGATTTCGCGTAACCCTGTAATACGAAGGTCATCAGTTAGATGGGATGCAGACACTTGGATACTCTCCTTAAACACATGCGACATGATAATGGGCGTATAGTAATAGATTATTCATAAAATTCACGATAACAGTTTTAGAAAGGGTATGAATGATGTTTATATGCGTATTTTGCTTGAAATTTAGTGTATAAATAGATGCTTTTAACAGATGAATATGGTTGATGATTTTCATGACATTTACCAACTTATGCACAGATGCTTGTGCATAAGTTGTGGGCACTTTTTGCATAACAACACCACAAGTTGTGCCTTGCAATCTTAAAAAACCCAACATATAGTGTCGCAAAGATTATGCAAAGATGAAGCGAATTTCATGTAAAATTCACGTTTCAGCAAGGGGACAACATCTTATGAGCCAAGTGCAACCGAAAAAACCACAGTCTATCAGCGCTGATTCAGGCATGGGTATCAATGAAGTGACATTGCAGCCAGCCAGTGAAGATATTTGGGATAAAAAGTACCGTTTAAAAGATAAAGATGGTCATGCTGTCGACCAAAACGTTGCTGATACTTTTAAACGTGTAGCCAAAGCTTTATCGGAAGTGGAAGATGAAGACAAACGTGAGTTTTGGAGCAATCGTTTCACTTGGGCATTGGCAAATGGGGCGATTCCTGCAGGGCGTATTATGTCCAATGCTGGGGCGCAAGCGCATAAACCAGCCACCTCAACCATCAACTGCACAGTGTCTGGTGTGATTCCCGATTCCATGGATGGCATTTTGACCATGGTCAAAGAAGCTGGATTAACCTTGAAAGCAGGTTGCGGCATTGGTTATGAGTTCTCTACCTTGCGCCCTAAAGGTGCATATGTTTCGGGCGCAGGTGCATACACGTCTGGACCTTTATCGTTTATGGATATTTACGACAAAATGTGTTTCACCGTATCATCAGCGGGTGGTCGCCGTGGCGCACAAATGGGTACATTCGACATCTCTCATCCTGATGTTGCTGATTTTATCAAAGCCAAACGTGAAGATGGTCGCCTGCGTCAATTCAACCTTTCTTGTTTGATTACCCGTGATTTTATGCAAGCCGTGAAAGATGATGCTGATTGGGATTTGGTGTTCCCTGCAACCAAAGATGAGCTAGAAAATGATGAGATGCGTATCATCTACAAACACGTTGCCACCCCACCAGAAAAAGCCAAAAAAGATGACCGTGGTTTCACTGCATGTCGTGTATACAAAACCATCAAGGCACGCCGTTTGTGGGATGTGATTATGTCATCTACCTATGATTATGCTGAGCCTGGTTTTATCTTGATTGATGAAGTAAACGACCTCAACAACAACTGGTTTTGTGAAGATATTCGTGCCACCAACCCTTGTGGTGAGCAGCCTTTGCCACCGTATGGCGCATGTCTTCTTGGTTCTGTGAACCTCACCAAATTTGTGCGTGAGCCATTCACTGAAAATGCTTATTTTGATTGGGATATGTACCGTGAAGTGGTATCAGTGTTTACCCGTATGTTGGATAATGTAGTGGATATCAATGGTTTGCCATTGGAGCAACAGCGCCAAGCGATTTTGGATAAACGTCGCCATGGTATGGGTTTCTTAGGTTTGGGTTCAACCTTGACCATGTTACGTATCAAATATGGTTCGGAGTCATCCTTAAAGTTCACTGAAAAAGTTGCCTATGAAATGGCAAAAACTGGTTTTGAAGTGGGTTTGCAACTTGCAGAAGAAAAAGGTGCTGCACCGATTATGAATCAAGATTTTAAAGTGACTGCGGACATGCTTCACAAACGCCCAGCCATGGTTAAAGATGGCATTAAAGTTGGCAGTAAAATTAAAGGTAAAGTGCTTTGGGCGAAATATTCCAATTATATGCAGAAGTTTTCAGCATCTGGCGACCAAGAGTTATTGGATGCCTTGATTGAGACAGGCAGTCGCTTTACCCATCATTCATCGATTGCGCCAACAGGTACGATTTCATTATCGCTAGCCAATAATGCATCCAATGGTATTGAGCCATCATTTGCCCACCACTATGCGCGCAATGTGATTCGTGAAGGTAAAAAATCCAAAGAGAAAGTGGATGTTTTCTCTTATGAATTGTTGGCATATCGTGAAATGATTAATGCGGACGCTATGCCATTTAGCACTGAAGATGCGACCAAATTGCCTGAATATTTCATCTCAGCCGATGCGGTGACACCAACCCAGCATGTGGATATTCAAGCTGCAGCACAGGTCTGGGTGGATTCGTCGATTTCTAAAACTGCTAACGTACCTACTGATTTCCCTTACGAAGATTTTAAAGAAATTTATATGTATGCCTTTGATAAGGGGCTGAAAGGTTGCACCACTTTCCGCTTTAATCCTGAAGTGTTCCAAGGCGTGTTGGTCAAAGAAGAAGACTTGGAGAACACCACCTACAAGTTCACTTTGGATGATGGCACGGTGGTCGAAGCCAAAGGCAACGAAGAGATTGAATATGACGGCGAAATGCACAGCGCAGCCAATTTGTTTGATGCCCTTAAAGAAGGATATTACGGCAAGTTTTAATGGGTAGCCATTCTCTTTTGCCGCATGTTTATGATTCAGTATTTACGCCGAATCGCATGATAAAATTGAAAGAGAATATTACTTGGGCGGATTTAAAATTTCCGCCAATCAATCTGTGGGTGATGGCATCGTTGTCTTATGACACACCATCGCAAGGGGAAACCGCCCACATACACCGGAGGCAACGCCCGGGGTTGGATGCAGTTGGTCGCACATTTGAGCGTCAGACCGATAGCAGAAAACCAAACGCGCTGCACAAATTGCACCGTAGGCTTGAGTCATTACTTGCCGTACGTGGAGGAAAAATATGAGCATTAAAATTGAAAAGAAAATCACAGGTTATGCAGTAGTAAAACCTGAAGACGAAGCAGAAAAACAAGAAAGTAAGGTAGCATCCATTGCGCCATTACTTGAGCGTGATGAGATTTTAGTGGGTCAAACCTATAAAATCAAAACACCGCACTCTGAACATGCCATGTATATCACCATCAATGATGTGATTGTGAACCAAGGCGAAGAAAGCGAACATCGCCGTCCATTTGAGGTGTTCATCAACACCAAAAATATGGAACAT
Organism: Ghiorsea sp.; assembly: GCA_030950765.1. Classification (GTDB taxonomy): domain Bacteria; phylum Pseudomonadota; class Zetaproteobacteria; order Mariprofundales; family Mariprofundaceae; genus Ghiorsea. Next base: position 1,072 of record JAUZQX010000158.1, on the reverse strand, counting down.
TTCATGTGGATTGTCACATTAACCCGTATTATCTCTGCAATTTTCCGCAAAGGCGGCGACATCACATTCTTGGTGGAAGAGCTTAAAGCAGTGTTCGACCCACGCGGCGGCTACTACAAAAAAGGCGGCAAATACATGCCATCTATCGTGGCAGAAATCGGCGAAGTCATCCAAAAACACCTTGTATCTATCGGCATGATGGAAGGACAATTACAAACCGAAGAATTGGTTGCCAAACGCATCGAAGCCGAAGAAAAACTAGGCAAAGAAGGCGTTGCCAACGCATCACAATGCGATAAATGCAGCGCAATGTCTGTGGTTCGCTTAGACAACTGCAATTGTTGTTTAGAATGTGGCGATTCGAAGTGTGGGTGACACCTCCAAGTGTTATGTATCACTCATTAATGTCAGATTCATTCATTAGTGTCATTTTTATACCATCAATTAATGTCATTTAAAAAGGTAGCTTGTTACGAACTCTTCTAAAGAAAATAAACCAACTATAAGGGTTTCAAAAGAAACGTGGCCTTTTCCTGATGGGACTAAGGTAAAACTTGAGTTTCTATACCACATAAAAACCCAAAATTGTGGTAGAATACCTACCGTTAGGGCAATCTTTCGAGAGCTACCTTCAACTCAGAGAGCATTGACAATAATGGATATGGATTGGGCTTCATTCCCACGGTTGGTTTCAGGAAGAGTATTTACGAAGTCCCCCCACCTTTATGACGGTGATGTGGAAGGCACTAAGCATCAAGAGTTGTCTATTTTAGGCACGGAAAAAGTTTCAATTGAAACCATGTATACAGTTCAACAAACTTTTCAAAGTGAAATGTTTGGTTATGCTCTCAAAGAGGATCCTCATTTAGCAAGCAATAAGGTTTTTCATTGGAAAAGTGCTCAAGGTATACACTACTGGCTTCCAATAATGGAAGGGCGGTTTCAAGTTCCAAGTGCAACACGCGCAAAATGTTTATGAAAGTCGAAGGACTCAGGCATGAATATTTCAGCAGGACATCTGAAGTTCAAGGTTTTTCTTGGTCGGGTGTTTAACTTCCATGCAATCGCATCA
>JAUZQX010000157.1 GCA_030950765.1 Ghiorsea sp. | reverse complement strand
CATGAGTTTCGTGTTCGTTTGCACCCAGATGTGGTTGCAGATCTTAAAGTTAACATTGAAGCTGAAGTATAATTGATTCATGAAGGCAATACCCCGACACGTGAGCTAGGCTTGCGTGAACGGGTTCCCCCTCATGCACGGGATGCTGAGTGTGCCGTGCTGGGTGGAATTATGCTTGATCCAGAGGCGTTAGAGCGGCTGGAAGGTATTCTGTCGCCTGATCATTTTTACATTGCAGCCAACGGTAAAATATTTGCGGCGATTTATGCTTTATCTGCTGATAACCACCCCGTTGACGCTTTAACGGTTAAAGACTACTTAGAGCGCTCAGGAGAGCTGGATGAGTGCGGTGGTGAAGTGTATTTGGGTGATTTGATTTCACTCATTCCTACATCTGCGAATGTTAGGCATTATGCCGAAATTGTGCGTGAACGTGCAATTTTACGTCGTTTGTTACAAGTTTGCGCTAAAATATCACAGGATGTATATGAAAGTCCTATGAAGGCTGTGGCAGAGCATTTGGATGTCTCTGAGGCACAGATTTTGGCTGTTTCGGAAAGTTTTAGTCAAGATAAGAAAAACTTTTTTTCCTTAAAAGAACTGATTCAAGATGGTTACAAAGAACTACAAAAACGCTATGAAGACCAACGTGCTGTTACAGGGGTATCCACAGGTTTTATTGATTTGGATGAAAGTACAGCAGGTTTACAGCGTGGTGATTTGATTATTATTGCAGGGCGACCAAGTATGGGTAAAACTGCATTTGTGATGAACCTTGCGCAAAATGCAGCTATTCGCGATGAAGGTAATGCGAATGTGGTGGCGGTGTTTTCATTGGAAATGTCGGCACAACAAATTTCCATGCGACTATTGGCGGCAGAGTCACAAGTGGATATGTCAAAAATGCGTACGGGTAGTTTTGTACCCGATGATTGGCGTAAGCTTGCCTCAGGTACGGCAAAACTTTCAGAAGCTGCGATTTTTGTTGATGATACACCTGCGATTACTGTGCACGATATTCGAGCCAAATGCCGTAGGTTAAAACGAGACCATGGTCGTCTTGATGTGGTATTGATTGATTACCTACAATTGATGACAGGTACGGCAGCAGAACGTAAAGATTTGGAAATCAGTGAAATGACGCGTTCATTAAAAGGGTTGGCTAAAGAACTTGATGTACCTATTTTGGTCTTGTCACAGTTGAATCGCTCGCTTGAATCACGCGCGGATAAACGTCCTATGATGTCAGACTTACGAGAGTCTGGAGCGATTGAGCAAGATGCTGACGTGATTATGTTTATTTACCGTGATGAGGTTTATAATAAAAAACCTGAGAATGAGGGTAAAGCAGAAATCATTATTGCCAAACAAAGGAATGGCCCTACAGGCACAGTGCATCTTGCATTTAGAAAAGAATTCACACGTTTCGAAAACTTAGCTAAAGGGTTTGATTAAACTGTTTGAAGTAACTATTGCAGGCTAATAAAACCAAGGTGCGCTGCTTCAAATACTGCTTCAGAGCGCGAGCTTACGGCAAGTTTCCGATAAATATTGCGTATATGCGCGCGTACGGTGTTGGTTGATAATGAAAATGCCTCGGCTATTTCATTATAGCTATAACCTTTGGCAATAAAGTTTAACACCTCATTTTCTCTTGCTGTTAGCGGATTTATTACTGATGGCACATGTTGTTCGTTTTGTTCATGTTTCTTAAACCGTTTGATTAAATAGCGAGCTATTTCAGGGCTGATTGAAGATTCACCATGTAATGTGCTCATCACAGCATCGGTAAGTTCTTCAAAGGCTTGTTTTTTTAATAAATAGCTGCTTGCACCTGCTTCTAAAGCTGTAACCACACTTTCTTCATCATTGAACATAGTAACCACTAAAATTTCGATACTTGGATAGCGTTGTTTTGCTTTTTCAATCACCTTAACACCATTACCATCCGGTAAACCTAAGTCTGCAATTAAAATATCAGGCTGGTGCTCTTCCAATGCTGTAAGTGCTTCTTGGCAGCTTCCTACAGCGTCAACAAGACGCAATTCAGGGTGCAATTTTATTGCTTTAGCCAACAAGTTTCGTGTTGGCTTTTCATCTTCAAGCAGTAAAACGTAATACAGTTTCATTGGTGTTATTTTGCGGGGTCGAAGGTCTTATTGAGGTAGGCAATAATAGCATTGGACTCATATAACCATGTGGTTTTATCACCCTCATCGATACGTAAACATGGCACTTTGATTTGGCCGCCTTCCTTTTCAAGCGTGTTACGGTGTTCACCACCCCTAACCTGCGCATCGCGGTATTCAATTGGAATATTTAAACGGTGAACAGTGCGTCGTGTTTTGATGCAAAAGGGGCAAGCAAAGTATTGATACATAGACATATTTTTCGCTATAGCATCAACGCGCTGCTGCTCTTCTGGGCTACGTTTGATTTTACGCGGACTGGTTAACCAACTGACAAAAGCCATCAAACCACCAACGCCTTCACGAAATACTTTGAGTAAAATCTTTTTAAGCATGTAGAAAGGCTCCAATATACATCAAGAATATTTAAGTTGAGTTGCGAGGCTAACAGCTTGGTTTTGAATTTCACGACTTTTTAATACTGAATGTGCAATATTGACAACTTTAGTGCGACACGTAGTTTGTTTTTCGTCAATATAAGGACTATTTTCTGACGATGTAGGGTTAGGCTAGATAAGGAGATGATGATGACTTCAAAACATGATATTTCATGTTACTCACCAGGGCTTGCAGGTATTCCAGTTGCTGAATCTGCAGTATCAACCATTGATGGGCAAAAAGGTGCGCTTGCATATCGAGGCATTGATATTGAAGAGTTGGCTGAGAAATCTTCGTATGAAGAAACATCATTTTTATTGATTTATGGTTATTTGCCAACGGCAGATGAGTTGGCAGAGTTTGATGAAGAATTGCGTCATCATCGCCGCATTAAATTTAGAATTCGGGATATGATGAAATGTTTCCCTGAATCCGCGCATCCAATGGATGCGTTGCAAGCATGTGTTGCTGTGCTGGGTATGTATTACCCGATGGAAAAAGGGTTGAATCAACACTTGGGTGAAGATGAAATCCGTGAAGTTTACCTTAGGTTGATTGCCAAGTTGCCCACGATTGTGGCAGCTCATGCACGTATGCGAAAGGGTGATGATCCGATTCAACCCCGTGATGATTTGAGTCATGCAGCAAACTTTTTGTATATGTTAACTGGCGAAGAACCTAGCCCGCTTGCTGAGCGTATTATGGATGTGGCATTGATTGTACACGCTGAACACACCATGAACGCCAGCACCTTCTCCACTATGGTGGTCGCCTCATCCCAAGCCGACCCATATTCCTCGATTAGTGCTGCTGTTGGTTCATTGTCTGGTGCATTGCACGGTGGGGCGAATGAAGATGTGTTGCATATGTTGGATGAGATTGGTTCGATTGAAAATGCAGAAGAATATTTAAAAGATAAACTGGCAAACAAGGAAAAAATTGCGGGCTTAGGGCATAGGATTTACAAAACCAAAGACCCTAGAGCTACATTATTACAAAAATTATATGGTGACTTAACCAAGGAGCTTGGTGAAGACCCAACCTATGAAATTGCACGCTATATTGAGCAATTTTCTAAAGAAACATTGGGCAAAAAAGGTGTTTGCCCCAATGTGGATTTCTATTCAGGTATTGTGTATCGCAAACTTGGCATTGAAACAGATTTGTTTACCCCTATTTTTGCTGTGTCTCGTGTGGCAGGCTGGTTGGCGCATTGGCGTGAACAATTGGCTGAGGGACGTATTTATCGCCCTATGCAGATTTATACAGGCAAGAGCAACCAGCAATATATCGCGATTGAAAAACGGTAACTTACGAAAGTATAAAAACTTTTCCTGCTGTGATATTGATAAGCTGACTGTTAAATGTTTCTATCTGCATCGTTGGAATAGATATTTTTAACATAATACGTTCTGTATAATTTGAAGACTCTATTGTTGCACCGCAATTAAGTATTAAATGCTGAATGTTTGGTTCAAATTGGTAATCGAATGTTATGTTAAAACTTTTACAAGGCACCAGTGTTGCTGTTTCAAGTTTATCCATGGCAAGGCTTGCTGAGCTGGAGTAGGCACGAACCAAGCCGCCTGCACCGAGTTTGATGCCGCCGAAGTAACGCACAACAACCAATACAATTTCACCAACACCTCGATGTTGTAACACATTGAGTATAGGTTTTCCTGCGGTGCCCGATGGTTCGCCATCATCACTAAAACCGATGTTTATGCTAGCGGTGGGGTGGCCTGCGATATATGCCCAGCAATGGTGTCTAGCATCGGGATATTGAGCTTTGATGTTTTGGATGAAAGCTTTGGCTTCATCTTTGTCGCTACTGCGTGCGATATGAGTAATAAAGCGACTTTTTTTGATGATTTGTTCGTCAATTAGTGGCTTTTGGGGAATATTATAACTCAAGGCAGCTTGCGGTGTTGTAGTGCGGGCAGTTGCTGGCGTATATGTTGCAGGTGGTTGTAGTCGAGTTGGGCTGTGATGATACCTTCACCTTCTTCAAGTTTAGTTAACACTTTTCCCCAAGGATCAATGATCATGCTATGCCCATAGGTTGTTCGTCCATCTTGATGTTTTCCCCATTGCCCTGCGGCTAAAACATAACATTGATTCTCTATAGCACGGGTTTTGAGCAGGCATTGCCAGTGCGCTTTACCCGTAGGCACGGTGAATGCGGCGGGAACAGTCAAAATATTACAGCCTTGTGCGCTGTAATGGCGATATAATTCGGGGAAACGTAAGTCATAACATATAGAAAGACCTGCTTTCCAAGGTGAGTTCAGTGGTATGCTTTGAGGTGCATCACCTGCACTGATCGATTGCGACTCTTGCCATGATTCACTGCCCAAATCAGCATCAAACAAGTGCATCTTATTGTAATGACTGACCAATACACCAGTAGGCGAAAATACAGGGCAATGGTTATTGTATTTATTAGGGTTGTTTTTATCTTGGATGAGTATGGTGCCCGCGATGAGCCATGCCTGATGTTGTTTGGCGAGGGCGCTAAAAAAGGCGTAGATGTGGTTTACACTTTGGGGTTGGGCAGCATCATGCTTGCTACTGTGGTTTGCCGTGATTAAGCTTACATTTTCGGGTAATAGAATGATATCAAGCTTGGGGTAGGGCGCAAGAAGTTGCTTGATTTTATGGAAGTTTTCTTCAATGTTATCACTGCTGCAAAGTTGAAGGCATGCAGCATGAAGTGTTGCTTTCACCTACTTTCTTTCCAATCGAATTTCTTTTTTCACATGATCCATATTCATTTTATAGTGGTGGAAGAAACTCATCCCCAATAAACCAAGCTCTGGATCTTTGGTGGATACACTTTGAATGGTGGCATCAATATTTATTTGTTTAACTTTGGCAATGGTTAGACGTTTAATGGTTACCCTTGGTACGTTTACCTGACCGTTGGCAGTCTGGGCAATGACCGTGGTGGAGCTTACATCATACAAACCAGCACGTTTGGCAATCACAGGTGGAATTGCCAGCAATGTTGCACCTGTATCAACCACAAAACGCATGGCAACACCGTTGACGCTGCCTTGAACAATCATCGCTCCATCTTCATCCACATAAGGAATAACCATGCTTAATTTATCCATATTGTATTCAGGATTGTTAATCGCATTGATGCCTTCGAGTTTATACTCCTTGGCATCCAAATTCGGGGCAATATCGGTGTATGTAATATTACCACCATCATCGATAATTTTATATAGCTTGGCTTGCGCAGCCCACGGTAGCAGTAGTGTAAGTAAGCAGATGAAATATTTAAGCATATCGTCCAACCCCTAAATAATTACCCATATTTGCCTTGTCATTCAAGACTGGTACAAGCTTGCTATCACATGCCGACATAATTGTCATCATACCAGGCCCATGCCCAGCAAGCGGAGAATCCGAATGAATCACCATACCGATAGTGATGGCATCGCGGCGGAATGTTCGCCCATAATTGTTGTCATGATCAAGCACGGCGACAAAATCACCAAATCGAAGTTTATCCAAGCCATGTTCTTTGACCATGTCCTCATCATGACAAAGAATATCATAATCACCTGTGGTAACCGACAACGCACCAATGCCAGAACCCATAGCATAGTTGGGCACAATCACATTTACAGGCACTTCAATTTGCCCTTGTGCGTTTTCTTTTAAACCCATTTTTTCCAGCAAATCAGGGTCAATATTGTAAATAAACACATTATCATGGTCTATAAACTTCAAACCTTGCCCAAAACCGCGAATCATAAACTTATCATCACAAGTGAGCTTGTCTAAAGTCACATCAGGGAAATCAAGCATCAAATGATTCACCCCCACCATGATGCCCAATCACAGTACCCACTTCACCCTTGGCTTCACCAGAAATCACCCGTGCCTGATTACCGCAACATGCATGAAATTGATAACCATCTTCAGACTTACGGTTTTTATGGGTGAGCGTTGAAGAAACACCAGGTTCGATATGTTCCCCTGCCCAACCAAACACGGAATCGCCAACTTTTACATTATAAGTAATACCACCCGTCGAAGGCCAAGAAAACACTTCACCTTTACTGCCCACTTCAAACGGCGCCCACATTTGCGCAGGGGATACGCCGCCTTGCACACCAGTCATCACCAATTGTTTACGATTCGTTCTTAGGGACATATTTTCCTCATTTGTGCTGGCATTATGGTAAAGCGAATTTTAGCATCCTTCTGTAATGATTGCATGTTTTTTGCATTGCCAGTGGTAGTGATTTTCATTGTATCCTGTCAACCCAAAGTAGAAATGTCCTCTTTTGCCCCAGATAGAAATGTCCGCTTTTGAGTTGTTAATTTTCGCCACGGATGGTCGGGTTTTGGTTTGTAGTTGGCTCTCTGGCCTTGCTTTGTAATCGCTTGATTGACGGCTTGGTTGATGGACTTCTCACTGACTGGTTCAGGTATTTTATCACCGCGCTTGAAGGTCGTGTATTGTAAAGACTTTCCTTTGTATAATAGGGAGACCGAGCCATCAAAT
>JAUZQX010000156.1 GCA_030950765.1 Ghiorsea sp. | reverse complement strand
GTTGGTATTATTTATGAGTCTAGACCCAATGTGACTGCGGATGCGGCGGCACTATGTTTAAAGTCTGGTAATGCCTGTATTTTACGTGGTGGTTCCGAAGCGATTCATTCCAACCGTGCGATTGCCAAATGTTTGCGTGCGGCAATCTCGGAAGCAGGTCTGGATGAGAATGTAGTGCAACTCATTGATACGACTGACCGCGCCATGGTGGGCGCATTGATTACGGCTGATAAGTATGTGGATGTGATTATTCCCCGTGGTGGACCAAGCTTGATTAAGCGTATTTCTGCCGATGCTAAAGTGCCTGTGATTAAACATTTGGATGGTATTTGCCATGTGTATATCGACAAGGCTGCGGATAGAGCTATGGCGGTAAGTATTGCGCTTAATGCCAAAACACATCGTTATGGTGTATGTAATGCTATGGAAACATTGCTGGTGCATCAAGATGCGGTGGACTGTTTGCCTGAAATTATCAAACAGCTGTTTGAAAAAAGTGTTGAAGTACGCGGTTGTGCCAAAACACAAGCGGTAAATAAGCAAGTGATTGCGGCAACGGATGAAGATTGGGCAACCGAATACCTAGCGCCTGTATTGTCCATTCGTGTGGTTGATGATGTTGCGCAAGCCATTGCCCATATCGAACAGTACAGTTCAGCGCACACCGAAACCATTGTCACGGCTGATTATGCTACTGGTCAGATGTTTTTGCGCTGTGTGGACTCTGCATCCGTGATGTGGAATGCCAGTACAAGGTTTGCGGATGGTTTTGAATATGGTTTGGGTGCAGAGATTGGTATTTCGACTGACCGCCTGCATGTGCGTGGCCCTGTAGGGCTTGAAGGTTTAACCAATCAGAAGTGGATTGTCTTAGGTAATGGTCAAACCAGAGCGTAATGCTTAAGGAAGCTCTGAACAAGTCATAAACGCATATATTGTGTCCAGTGCATCCAAACTCTGCGTTGTGCGTTTGAGCAATAGCCTTGCTATTGCATGCAACACACGCCTGGATTTTGAATGCCCTGAAATACAATCTGCTTCATCCAGACTTATTCAGAGCTTCCTTAACTAAGTTTCTTGGGCAAAGCAGTATCTATTTTTACCTGTTTTTTTAGCTTGATACATGGCCTCATCGGCTTGCTGAATTAAGGTGTTGGCATCATGTGTATGTTTGGGGTAGACAGCTATACCAATGCTGGCACCGACATGGAATGTATGTTCTTGAAATTGCATAGGTTCGCCAAGCACTCGGATGAGTTTATGGGTAATATGATCAATGTAGTGTAGGTCTTTCAGGTGGTTGAGGATAATCACAAACTCATCCCCGCCGAGACGTGCGACCACATCAGAGTCTCGTGTGTTGCGCAATAAACGTTGGCTTATTTCAACAAGAAGCTGATCGCCTGCCAGATGACCAAAGTTATCGTTGACGGCTTTAAAACCATCCAAATCAATAAATAACAAGGCAAGTGGCTCTTTTGAACGTTTGGACTGGTTGATGGAAAAGGATAAACGCTCATAAAATAATGTACGGTTGGGCAGTTGGGTTAATTGGTCATACAGTGCGAGTTGTAACATACGCTCTTCAGCTTCTTTACGTTCACTAATATCACGCACAATACCAACAAAATGAGTTCTGCCATCCAATTGCATTTCGGAGAGGTTTAATTCAATGGGGAACTGTATTCCGTTGTTATAAACACCAGTTAACTCATGGCTACCTTGCTGATTTTCAGCCTCTTTGTGTAAGGTGGCATAAGGCATTGAGAAATCTAGGCATGGGATGAGCTTGTTAAGGTTCTCACCCAGAAGTTCTTGCTGCGCATAACCAAAAATTTGCTCCATCGCAGGGTTAACATTTTCAATATGACCATCTGCATCTATGGCAATAATACCTTCTTTAACATTATGAATCACAGCTTTTAAACGTGTTTGGTTTTCTTGTAATTCGTGTTTAATGAGTTTAAGACGAGAAATAATATCCCAAAATATTTTAGCTTCTTGACCACCAATTACCCTGCCAGTACCTACATATTGTGCTGCAATATCTGATAAGGCATCGTTGTTTGTCATGTTAAAAACGGAACAAACACCTAATGTTTCCAAGGCTTCTTTGAGATCGTTAAACACGGGAATTCTACGTTGTTTTGCATTTTGTATGCCGACGGCATTGGGGTTGGTATCCACAATACCTGCGACGGATGTTAATGTGTCTTCACTGAAAATATCCAGCATGGCAGTGCCACCCAAACCTGCACCCACAATTAATACAGGGTCGGCATGTCCATTGTCTAGCTGCAGTAGATTGCTGGTAAGCTGTGTATCCATATTTTATAACAAGCAGCAATCATGCCACTTTATGTGTGTTGTAAAAGTATGAACAAAGCGCAGTAAATAACTGCGCTTTGTCGTAGATATTAGCTCTCACCACGCATATATTTACCATTGTACTTAATCATGGCGCGGATTTCTTTGACGTACTCGTGTCCGCGTTCAGAGTATTTAATCAAACCTGCGGCAAGTTCATGCGCGGATGCTGTCCTGCCTTCTGCACGTGCTTTGGCGCGGATATTACGCAAGTCTTTGTATACACGACCTGTATTGAGGTTGCGCAAATAGCTGCGTACAGAAAGTTGTGGTGAAGAAAATGCTGCAACTTCGTGAGTGCTTCCAGCATTACGGCGCGCAGGCACCAAACCACAGCCTTTGCTGAAACACCATTGTCCGAACAGGTTATTGGCTTTGCGCGCAAACCGTGATGTTCCCCATGCTGATTCATTGGCTGCTTGGGATAATACGAGCTCAAGCGGCACTGTATCTACACGTTTTAACAATTCTTTCCACGGGATGCTACCGTCTTTTTTGCGTTCTAAGCGGTAGCTTTTTAAAAGTTTGGCTACTTTTTGTTTATCTTGTTGGTTGATTGAGCCCTTTGTTTTAAGGTTTAATAGAAATTGACGCTGTTCAAGAATACGTTGGTTTTCTATTTCTACCATAGGACGCAGTGCATTAAAGAATTTACGTTTTTTGGTTTTAACATCCCTTTCGTTGCGTAAATCGGGGATAGCATGTGCCAACTTTTCACTGTGTTTATATGATGTCTGCTCATCGGATGCGCTGGCAGCGCCTTGGAAAGCAAATAAGCCAAGCCCACAGATGAGGCTGAGGCCTAATGTCGCTGTTGGTTGATGTGTCATGAATAAAACTCCTTCAATATAAGTGTGGAATATAGTGCCATCTTAACATGTTTTTTTACAGCATGTGTGATGGCTGTCGCATGTTGAACGGTACAATGCTTTGTATTTATGTTGTTGTGCAGAGTAATGTGGCAGCTTGTTTGGGGTCTTGGGCATTCAAAATTCCGCCCATGGTTGCAACACCATGCCCTTGTAGGTGTTTGAGAACGTCAGGTTCAATGCCGCCTAGGGCAATCACAGGCATGTGAACATGGGCTGCAAGGCTGAGAAACTTATCAGCACCTAGTGTTGGTGCACCAGGATGGCTTTGGGTAGGAAATACTGGCGATAATAAAGCGAAATCTACGCCTTGTTGTTCAGCATCTGCAAGCTCTTGTGTGTTATGACATGAGGCCGACACCAAAAAACCAGCACCCAACCATATTTTGATGTCTGTAATTTCAGGAATGGACTTTGCATCAACATGTACCCCATCTGCTCCCACTGCTTTGGCAATATCAGCTTGGGAGTGAATCATTAGACGTGTATTATATTTGTTTGTAATTATACGAAGTTTGGATGCTAGGCTTAATAGTTTGGCTGAATCCAAATGTTTTTCACGCAAAACAATCGTATCCACACCGCCTTGTATGGCTTGTTCCATACAATCGAGCATGGTTTGTTGTGTTGTAAAACGTTTGCTATCTGAAAGCAGCAGTAGTTTAATTGGTGGGATAATGGATTCTACCATCAAAACCGTTTGATAATCCACATCGGTGGTTTGGGCATTTCATTGCCTGCAACACGCCGCTGGAATACCCCAGTACCTTCATCATCATAGAGGTAATAGGGTGGAAAACCACCTGCTGGTTGTACTTTTATCATCCAAACGCTACCACCAGAACGGTATTCTGAAATGGTCGCACCATCATCTTCATTTTTGTAGGTACGAATTTCAACTTGGCCATTTTCAATTTTGGGATCAAGCTCTTCACGTAAGTTGAAATCTTCAGCCCAAGCAGCGTTGGCACAAGCGAGTGTGAATAGTAATAAAAGGCTAAATTTCATAATCCACCACCTTGCGTGATGTAGTGACGCGTTGCATCATCGGAATCACCGTTTGGTGGTCTGGATGCGCAACATAAGCGTTAAGGTCATCACGACTTGCAAATGTAGAGTACAATACCACATCCGCAGAGGCATCGGTAGCACTAAAATCAATGCCTACTTCAATATCAATAATGCTAGGTACTTTGTCCTTGAGTCCCTCTAAGGTCTTTTTGACCATGATAGCATCCTTTTTATCGTGTAATGTCCACATAACGATATGTTTAATCATATTTTTGTTGCTCCTGATTTTTGTGTAAATTTAATACAAGGTTTGCCTGATGAACGAAACACATCCAATGAAGGCATACGCCTTGTTTTGAAAGAAAATGCTTTGCACCCATAGGGAAGTTTGGCATCCCAAGTGATGAAATAATATTTACATTGTCGGCAAATGGGTTGTTTAGTTGTCAATGTCTACCTGAATCATTCCGTCGTTTACACGTACTTCAAATACCTCAATATCTTCATAAGCAGGTGCTGTTAAAGCTTTACCATTCAAAATACAAAAGCGCGCACCATGCCTTGGGCAAATAATTTCATTACCCTCACATTCGCCCGATGCAAGTTCACCACCATCATGAGAGCAGCGGTCTTCAATGGCATAAAAACCTTGGCTGAGGTGAAATATGGCAACTTTACCTGCATCGGTATCCACAATGATTCGTTCCCCTTTGGGGCAATCTTGCTCTGCGGCAACATCAATCCATTCGGTCATTTATAAAGCTCCATCTAAAAAAACAATCTCATCCCAAATGGCAGTGGGGTTACCATCTGGGTCACGAAAGCGAAGGCGTTGTTGTTTGGGAACCATACGATGGGCTCTGCCATAACAGTCGTCTTGTACTGCATCATCAGAGCGAGAAGATAAAACAAGCATATCTTCCTCAACGAGCAAGTCGCAAATACGATACTCCTTACCCAAATAACGAACTTTTCGCCCAACCAAGGCGCGTAAGTCATCCAGATTGGAAAAGAGTTCTTGCAATTGTTGATGACTCATACGTATTCTCCTTGTGGCTTTCTTTGGCTAGTGTAGAAAGCATGGTATAAAGCGTCAAATGATTGGGGTAAGACACGATGGATTTTTCACAGTTTACAACATGGATGACTGATTATACTTGGGTGCGTTGGGCGGTGGCTGCGACCTTATTGATGGTGACAGTCCTAGCTCATCGCTATTTGATTCGTGGTTTACAGCGCGTCACACAGCATTTGGCAGGTAAAACCAAAACAACATTAGACGATACGCTGCTTCAAGCTGCAGAGAAACCACTAAGTTGGTTGATTTTGTTGTTGGGTATCTGGGCATCGGTGATGGTGTTAAACCCACCATCAGATATTCTGCCTTTGGTTGCGATTGCCGAACGCTTGGGACGCATGTTAAGTATTGTCTTGGTAGGCTGGTTTTTGTGGCGTTTGATAGATGGTTTTTCGGTGTATGCTATGGCTAGGGCACAAAAGACAGACTCCACACTAGATGACCAGCTTGTGCCGTTTATATCCAAAACATTTAAACTTTTCTTGGTTGTAACAGGTATTTTGGTGATTGCGCAGAACCTTGGTTATTCGATTTCAGGTTTGGTGGCTTCATTGGGTATTGGTGGTATTGCGGTGGCGATGGCAGCCAAAGACACCATTGCGAACTTGTTTGGTTCGGTGATGTTGTTGGTGGATAGGCCTTTTGCTGTGGGTGACTGGATTAAAACATCGGAATTTGAAGGCGTGGTTGAGGAAATAGGTTTTCGTTCCACGCGCATTCGCACCTTTGCCCGCACTTTGGTGAATGTGCCCAACTCTATGTTGGCGAATATGGTGATTGATAATATCGATGCGCGCTCCAAACGACGGATTAAAATGCGTATTGGTATTACCTACAACACATCAACAGCAAAAATGCAGCAAGCCATTGCAGGCATTGAGAAAATATTGGCAGAACACCCTGATGTGGATCAAGAGTTTTCATTGGTCAAGTTTGATAATTTTGAAGATTCATCCTTGTCCATTTTCCTTTATTATTTCAGCAAGAGCAAAGAATGGGCAGTGTATTTACAAGTGCGGCAAGAGGTGAATATGCAAATCATGCAATTGTTGGAATCTTTAGCGTTGGAGTTTGCTTTCCCAAGCCGTACTTTATATATTGAACATCAGGGTAAACCATGTCTGTAATGTTATTTAAACTTCGCGGTGTGGAAGATGATGAAGCAGATGACATTCGTGCTGTATTGGAAGCGAATCATATTGATTTTTATGAAACCAGTAATGGTCGTTGGGGTTTGGGTTTTGCCGCTATTTGGTTGCATGATGATGAACACCTTGAACAAGGAAAAGCTTTAATTCAAACCTACCAAGTGCAACGGTATAAGGATGCACAAGCAGCATATGCAGAGCTTTGTGCGCAAGGTGAGCAGCCTACAGTTTGGAAAAAAATTAAGCAGAACCCGGCACAAATATTTTTGGTGTTGCTGGCTGTGTTGATTATCGCTACCTTTGTTTTGTCACCCTTTGTGTTTTTATAAGGTGTGTTGTTATAAGGTGTATGGGGCAAAAGCATGAAAAATGATATTGAAATCACAGTTGAAACAGAATACCAAGCAGAGCAATCACGTGATGGTGAACACGTGTTTGTTTATCATATCTGTATTCGAAACAATGGAGAGCAGGCGGCACAACTCTTGTCACGCAAGTGGTTGATTACTGATGCCGATGGTAATATCACTGAAGTGCAGGGTGATGGTGTGATTGGGCAGCAACCTGTGATTGCACCCCAGCAGGAACATAGATACAGTAGTTATTCAGTGCTTAAAACCAAAGTGGGATGCATGCAGGGTTCATATCAAATGCGCAGCGAGGATGGTGTGCAATTTGAAGCTGATATACCGATGTTTACCTTAGCCGTATCAGGTATTCTCAACTAGGGAAGCTCTGAACAAGTCATGAACGCATATATTGTGCCCAGTGCATCCAAACTCTGCGTTGTGCGTTTGAGCAATAGCCTTGCTATTGCATGCAACACACTCCTGAATTTTGAATGCCCTAAAATACAATCGGCTTCATCCAGACTTATTCAGACCTTCCCTAAGAAAGCCACGTCTTAGTTTTTCTTAGGGTTTGCCCAAGTGTATAAACCAAATTTGTAATAACCACGCACATTATGTAAACGATAATCCAAGTCTTGTTTGATGGGGATAATAGCACCTTCGATTTCTGCTTCCATATAGGGGAGTAATACAGCACCACCACCACCAGTAATCATAATTGCATCAATATCCCAATCATCTGTCCAAACTTGGTTGGCATCGGCTGCCACTTGTGATGCCAATTGTTTAAATGCATGTTCTGTAATTTTTTTCAAATCGTACGATTTACCACGTACTTTAATGGTGCCTTTGTCCACAGCATCGTATAAACGGTAGATTTCAATATCAATGCCACAAGCATCTTTGAGTTTGCTGCCAATTTGTGCGAAAGCACGAGAAATACCATTTTGGGTGGTTAAACTACCACGCTCAGAATAGCGCCCTTTATCAGAAATGGTGTAATCAGTGGTGCGAAAACCAACATCAATAATACCAATCTTATCGGTGGCAAAACGTTTGTGTTGTGCAATGCCCGTGGTACTCAATAAACTATCCATGACTGTGCCAATAGGCTGGGGTAAAACACGTACATCAGAGATTTCAATGCTGACTTTAGTGCGTTCTCCATCAGCATTAACCACATAAAACGTATGTGTGGTTTGTAACATCCTTGCCAGCTCACCTTTATATTCACGGTAGTGACCAATGGGTAAACCCACCACAAGTTTGATGGGTTGGGAGGTGTCTTGAACCAACTTACTCAATGTTGCCAAGGCAAGTATTTTACTGGATGATGATACAAATTGTGTTTGGTCTAGAGTGAAGGTGCGCTCGGAGCTTTGTCGCTCGGCAAGTTCGCCTATAAAATAGGAAGTTTCATCAATTTCAATTTGTAAGTGGTCGCTATCAGTATTGGAGTGTAATAAGTTTTCTTTGATTTGAAATTCAACTGCTTCACCGAAAATAGACTTGAAGATGAGAAAGTCATGCCCGTTGGTAGCTTTTGTAAAACCAAAACCAATATCAATACCAATAATGTGTTCAGTCATAGATGCTCCAATGTTTAAGCGATGAGATACCTTTTAGTTAAGCAGAGGTTAGGAGCGATGTCTATATTGTCAATGTATCACAAAAAAAGGCTACAAGACATTGCCTTGTAGCCTTTACTGTTTACAAGCGTTTTATCAGCTTGTCATATGTGTATAATTTTGCACAAAGATGCCAGCAAACAAAATCGTTACAATCACTGCTGGTCCATCACGATATAAAAACTTACCAATCTTTTTTGTCATATTCTTCATAATACAATCTCCTTTCTTACTTAGGATGTAGCCTATTATACATAAGTTTTATTATAGGAATGTGATGGAAATCATAAAATTTATTTAAGTTTCTGCTCTGAGGTTTAACATCTGTTGTATAGCATGGTGTAGTTGATTAAAATCAATGGGTTTGTTTAACAATAAGGTATGTTGAAGTATATGTTCATTGAATTCTGCTGGGTTTTCATAACCTGTGAGAAAAATGATACCAATGTCAGCATGGTTTTGACGAATTTTTTCGGCAAATGCTATACCACCCATATTGGGCATGATTAAGTCCACAATAATCGCTGAAATATGTATATCTTGTTCGAAACATTGTAGACCTTGCAACCCATCGCTGGCTTGAATGACTTGGTAACCCAATGACTCTAAGACTTCCGCTGTGGTTTCGCGCACATCCTTCTCATCATCTATCAATAAAATACTTTCGCCTTGGGCATGTTCATGCTGCGGCTTGTTGGTATTGTGTATTTTGTTTGGTTTACTTTCCACAATAGGCAAATAAACATGAAAAGTTGTGCCTTTGCCTTGGCTACTTTCGACTTCAATCACACCTTGATGACTTTGAACCATGCCAAGAATCATGGATAAACCAAGGCCCGTACCCTGTCCTACTTCTTTGGTGGTGAAAAAAGGATCAAATATATAAGGTAAGTCTGCTTCTGCAATCCCATGACCATTATCTTGAATGCTCAGACGCATAAAGTGTAATGTAGGGATATCAGGGTTACGTGTGTGGAAATTAGCATCAGCCAAAACAGGTGTTACATGCAACGTAATACACGGCTGCTCAACCTTAGCCACAGCATCTTGTGCATTATTCAGTAGGTTCATCACCATTTGTTGTATTTGCGATGGGTCAGCGAAGATAACATCATCACTAGGGGTGATGTTGACTCCAAATTGGATATTTTCAGGTATGGCAACATGAGATAAACCAATGCTTTTTTCAATGGTAGAGCTGAGATTAATATTGTCTTTTTGTATAATATCTTGCCTAGCGTATGCCATGAGTTGGGCAACCACTGTGGCAGCATGTTTGCTTAGGGATTCAATCTTCTCTATTTTTTGTGTGGTATCGTGGGTTCTTCCTGCTTTGATAGAAGCTTTGGCTAAATAAGTGTTGCCCATAATGGCAGCAAGATTGTTGTTGAAGTCATGGGCAATGCCACCGACAAGTGTACCAATACTTTCTGTTTTTTGCGCTTGTAGAAGTTGTGCTTCAAGCAAATCATGTTCAGTCATATTTTGTAAAATGATTACAAAATGGGTGATTTTGTTGTCTGCAAAAACGGGTGAAATATGGATGCGAGCAGGGAAACTATCACCATGACTTTTGAAAGCTGTTGCCCTGCCTACCCAGCCATCACCGCTTTGCATGCATTGTGTAATGCGATGGTAAACGGTGTTATCTTCGGAACTTTTCTTGATGTTGTGTACAGGCACCCCAAGAATACTATTGTTATACCCCATATCTTTTTTGAAGGCAGGGTTGATATAGGTCACAACACCGTGCTTATCGATAATCAGGATGGATTCACCAAGGTATTCCATAGCGCGTAAAAACTGTGTGAGTTCACTTTCGCGCTTTTCAATCTCGATAGTCATACTTTTAAAGTGCTGGATAAGGTTTTGGACTTCAGTATAGGCGGAGCGTGGTAGATTCACTTGATACTGACCATCTTCAGCGCGCTGCATGGCTTGGCTTAAGCTATGAATGGGCTTAAGCATCCTTCTCACCATCAGTATACCAAAAACACCAAATACAATATGCACCAAAAACACAATAAATACCAAATAACCCAATGCCTTTTCAATGGGTTGCATGATGCGAGATGTGGGTACTTCAGAAATAATGGACCAACTTAAATTGTTAATATGTGAGCCAATACCAAATACATCATATTGTTCAAGCCCTTGATAAGCTTGGGTGCTGTTCCAATCTTTATAGGCAAGTAAAGAGCGGACAATGGTTTTATCCGTTAATAAATCGCCTTGATGCAGGTGTGAGCCTTGGCCGTGTGCTAACAGAACTCCTCGTCCATCAATCAAATAGAGCATATTGCCTTCTGGTGCGGTGACTTTTTGCTGAATATATCGCCAAAAATCTAGGGTGTTAATGGTGGTGACAATGCTGCCAATGACTTCTTTGTGGGCAACAAGAGGGACAGCAATGAGGAATTCAAAATGTTTATCTGCTAGATGACTGGGTGAGCCTATAAAAGTACGGTTATGTTGGCTAATGACAAAGGCAGGTGATTGAGCGGTAATCTCGGCTGCCGTATGTTCACCGCGCGTAACACGGGTGATGATATTGGCATGATTATCGTATAAAGAGATGGTGTTAAACACAGGTTCTCGTGCCATTAAACGCTGTAACAGGCTGGTGGTGATATTGTTGTTCGTTAATGTGAACATTTGCTGGGGGTCAATATCCAAGGCAATGGGGTCTGCCTTGTTGACCAAAATAGATATGAAACGCTCGGTTTCCAAAGAAAAATAAGCTTCGATTTGTTTATGGTATACCTCTTCTTGAAGCAAGGCGCGTTCAAGTAGTATTTCATGGGCTTGATGGGTTAACCATGGTGCAATAATAAAGGCTGGTAGCAGCGATGCGACAAATATGAGCGCATACCAAGCTTTATTTAAAGAAATAGAAAGGGGTAAAGTGGGCATTATGGGTGAAGTGTTGTTGCTTTCTGAATAAAGCTGGTATCGGTATAATCGCTTAAATTATCAGGGATGTTTTTCCATAAACCCATCGCCACCATCTCTTTTGCCATGGCTTGTATGTGTGCATCACTGGGGATCATGTCTGAATAATCAATCCAGTTGGCGGGTGTGGTGAGCACTTGTTCAAATACTTGAGCACTTGCGCCTGTATAATCTTCGCCCATGACTGCTGCTTCATGGGGGTGAGCTTCAATATAATTTCCAGCGTGTTTTAAGCTATTCATCAGCTCTTGAAGTTGTTGTGGGTGTTGTTTGATAAAAGTATTGCTTGCTAGAAACACATGATCCATGTGATTTTCCCAAATTTGTGGGGAAATCGCTGCCATCCA
>JAUZQX010000155.1 GCA_030950765.1 Ghiorsea sp. | reverse complement strand
TGCCAGAATTACCAAAACAGAGGCAACCAAGTAAGCCAATTCAGTCATATTTGCTGATAACATATTATCCCCTTACCCGCGCTTCTTAAACATAGCGAGCATACGCTGTGTCACCATAAATCCACCAAAAATATTCACCGATGCCAAACCCACTGCAACCAAACCCAATACAGTTGCCAAGTTCATTTCCACAGGTCCTGATGCAATAATTGCACCGACAATCACAATACTGGACAACGCGTTAGTCACACTCATTAACGGCGTGTGTAATGCAGGTGTTACGTTCCACACCACATGATAACCCACAAAAATTGCCAATATAAATACCGTAAACGACATCACAATCGGGTCAGCCGTTGTGCTTCCCACGGCAGCATCATTCATCATTGCAGCATGTGCTGCTAAATCACAGTTTCCAGAACTACACATCTATGCATCCCCTTTCAATAAATCAGGTTTAAGAAATTCACCACCCATACACAATAAAGCGCCTTGGATAATATCATCTTCACGGTCAATATTTAATTCGCCCGACTCTTTATCCAACATCAAACCCATAAAGTTCAACATGTTTTTAGCATACAACGCACTGGCATCTGTTGCCAAAGTTGCAGGGATATTACTTACGCCCACAAAGGTAATCCCATCTTTGGTGTACACTTCGTCTTTTTTGGATAATGGACAGTTACCACCCGCTTCCACTGCCATATCCACAATCACTGCCCCTTGTTTCATCGTGGTTACCGTTTCTTCAGTCACCAACACCGGTGCAGCTCGCCCAGGAATCAAAGCAGTCGTAATAATAATATCGGCTTTAGCCGCATGTTCAGCAATCAATTCCGCTTGTTTTTGTTTGTATTCATCCGACATTTCTTTGGCATAACCAGCAGCATCTTCCGCATCAGCTTCGTCATCTTGTGGCACTTCTACAAACTTTGCACCCAAGCTTTCCACTTGCTCTTTCGCCGCAGCCCGCACATCAAAGGCTTCCACCATCGCACCCAACCTACGCGCTGTAGCAATGGCTTGAAGCCCTGCCACACCTGCACCCATAATCAGCACCTTCGCTGATTGCACTGTGCCTGCGGCTGTCATCAGCATAGGCATAAATTTCTGGTAATGCTCAAGTGCTAACAATACCGCTTTATATCCTGCAATATTAGCTTGTGATGAAAGCACATCCATACTTTGGGCTCTAGAAGTACGCGGAATCATTTCCATGCAAAATGATGTTAAGCCTTGTGTGTTGTAATCGGCAAGCAATGGGTTGGTAAATGGTGCGTGCAAAGATGCAACCACAGTGCCTTGCCCAACCAGGTTCATTTCATCTTTATTTAGAGGTTGAACTTTTAATACAACATCGGCTGCCAACGCTGCCCCCGCAAAGTCATCAGCCAAGCTTGCGCCCGCTGCTTCAAATGCTGCGTCAGTAAACCTCGCTCCATCGCCTGCGCCACGTTGCACAACAACATCGCAGCCCAAGGCTATATATTTTTTTACCGTTTCAGGTGTTGCTGCAACACGGGTTTCATTTGCAGCCGTTTCAGCAGGAATTGCTATGCGAGCCATGGTTTGTATCTCCCTTCAAAATCCAAGCTGCGAAACTTTAGATGATGTACAATATTTTACAAATATTAAAAGCAAAATACGACCCTTCACACACTTAAAAAAATATAAAGTGACATCCTTTAAAATCCCCCCAATAATTTGACCATGTTTATTTCCAACGGTGACACCCTGTTAACAGCCTTATTTACCATTGGTTTCTTTCAATACCTGTGGTTATCCGTGGTATTTGTACGCAAAGGTTTCGCACCATCAACCATACGTTTAGCCATGCTTCCTTTATTATCTATTTGGGTGCTGATATGGCCTGCATACGACGACACACACCTCCCGCTCTATACTTTAAGCCTGTTTTTCATCCCCATTACCTTTGCCAAATTCAGCTCTATGCCCTTTGCACGCCACCTCAAACTTTGCTGGCACACCTTGCCGCCCAAAACACAGCAGCCCTTCCCTTGGCTGATGCTTATCATCACACTATGGATTTGTTCCCAGCTTTTTGCGCTTGCACCAGAGCTTGGGTTTGGACTTGCATTAAGCTTTACGCTGGCATGGCACATCGCCAACCTCATCGATACTTTGGGTAAAGGTTTACACTTGGGTTTGGCTAAAAACAAACAACAAACACTGGCAGCCCATCTTATTTTTGTTTTAACAAGCAGTTTGATTTGCGCATGGGCATTGCAACTGTATCACGGCATACCTTGGTACCAGTTCTTTATCACCACCTTTATTGTCAGCTTGTTAGGCTCCATCATTCGTGCCTTAATTGCTACAGGCTGGAATATGCCGCTGGCTTTCTTGGGCATGAGTTTTGCGCTTTGGTTGCTCTAAGTCACACACATAAGCAGAGGATAAAAAAATATGAATACACTATTATTACAATGCTTCATTGATGCCGCACTGGCAGAAGATATGGCGTTTACTGATTTAACCGCACAAGCAACCATTGCTAAAGAGCAACAAGGCAAAGCAACCATTATTGCCAAAGCAGATGGTGTGTTATCAGGCTGCAAGATTGCCCAGCAAGTATTTACCACCATGGATGAGACTATTCAGCAAGCTTGGTTAAAAAAAGACCAAGACCATGTGCAAGCTGGTGACGTGATTTGTCAGCTTGAAGGTAATATGCGCATGCTTTTATCTGCTGAACGCACAGCTCTCAATTTTATACAACATTTATCAGGCATTGCCACTGCCACCGCATTATTTGTAGACGTTTTAAAAGATACCAATTGCGACATTGCCGACACCCGAAAAACCACACCAGGACTTCGATTATTGGAAAAACAAGCTGTGCTTGATGGTGGAGGCACCAACCATCGCATGGATTTGGCTTCGGGTATGTTGATTAAAGAGAATCATATTGAGGCAGCTGGTTCTATCACCGATGCTGTTGCCGCTTGCCAAACCCATGCTCCTGACACATGGATTGAAGTCGAGTGTGAAACCTTAAATGAAGTTGTTGAGGCCGTCGCCGTATGCCCTGACATCATCTTATTGGATAATATGGACACAGATACCGTACAACAAGCACGAAAACTTGTGCCATCATCCATCATGTTAGAGGCATCGGGTAATATCACCTTAGACAATGCACACAATTATGCGCAAACAGGCATCAATCGCATTGCCGTAGGTGCAATCACCCATTCTGCACCAAGCTTGGATTTATCCATGCGTGTTTCAAGGGTAGCATCATAAATTGACAATCTTTGTCTTAGTATCTACTTTTTCCTATTGAAGGAGTCATTTTTATGCATATTTCATTAACCCCCAAGCTTGAATCCAAAATCAAATCCAAGGTCAGTTCGGGTTTATACAACAATGCCAGTGAAGTGGTTCGCGAAGCCCTTAGATTTATGGAAGAAAATGAAGAAATCGTACAGCAAATGAAGTTAAATCATCTTCGCCAAGCCATAGATACAGGTGCACAGCAAGTGGAGAATGGACAATTAAGCACCCGACAAGTGGATGATATTATTGCAGACTTAAACAACGCGGAATGAACCCCCAAACCTACCAACTTTCGCCCGCTGCCGACCAAGATTTAGTCGATATTTGGACATGCAGCGCACAACATTGGGGCAAGGCGCAAGCCAACCAATATCTTAAAGATTTAGAAGCATGTTTTTTGTCCTTGCTGCAAACACCAACCTTAGGCAGGCAACGCCCCGAAGTGCGCCAAGGTTATGCATCTATTTGCCAGCATAAACATATGATATTTTACCGCATTCACCGTCAAAACATTGAAATTATTCGTGTCCTGCATCAGCGCATGGACATCATCCATCACGTTTCAAATCATCAAGAGGATTCTTAACCATGGCATTGAGTTGGAATGAAATTAAAGACCGCGCCTTAAAGTTTTCCAAAGAATGGGAAGGTGAAAGCCGCGAACGCGCCGAAAAAGACTCTTTTTGGAATGATTTCTTTGATATTTTTGGCATTTCGCGTGTTCAAAAATGAATGATGAAAAACAACACCCCGACCGCTTCGCGCTCACCCCTCTAGCCAGAGGGGAATTAAAAGCTCCTGCAACACAACATTCCCCTTCACCTGTGAAGGGGTGGACGCGAAGCGGACGGGGTAGCCCCAAAAAGAGCCAACACCATGAATTTTAGCATTCAACATTTCGAATCTTTGGATTCCACCAACAAAGAAGTGTTGCGCCAAGCCAAAGATGGTGCGCAACAAGGGTTAACCATTGTTGCCGAACAACAAACCCATGGCAAAGGTCGGCTGGGCAGGAAGTGGGAAACGGTTGACCATGCTTTAGCCATGAGCGTGTTATTGCGCCCTTCCATTGATACCGCAAAGGTATCGCAGCTATCTTTGGTATCGGCTGTGGCAGCACATGAAGCTTTATCACTCTTTGCACCCCAAACACGTATCAAGTGGCCCAATGATTTGCTGATTGATGGTAAAAAGGTGTGTGGTATTTTAACTGAAATGCAGCAAGGCAAACATGGATTGGCTGTCGTCGTGGGCTTGGGTATCAACGTATCTGAACCTGCCTCTGGCTGGGCAAAAGATATGCGCACCCCGCCCACCCATCTCCATGCATACAGTCAACACCACATCAGCAAAGACGATGTATTACAAGCCATACTCGAATCATTGAACACATGGTACAGCCGCTTTATCCAAGATGGATTTTTTCCTATTCGCCATGCTTGGGAAAAAGCACATATCGCCAATGGTCAAACCGTATCTGTACACGATGGCAATACTTATATCCAAGGCATTGCGCTGGGTCTGGCAGACGATGGCGCACTTCGATTGTTGGTCAACGGCGAAGAACAACGTATCATTGCTGGCGATGTCTCACTTATGGAATCAAAAACATGAACCCAAACAACGTTAAACAACAACGTTTTCTCTGCATTGATGTCGGCAATACGCAAATGGTATTCGGCTTATATGATGGTGAAGATTTAAAAGCACACTGGCGTTTATCCAGCAATCAACAGCTCACATCTGATGAGTTAAGCTGGCAGTTGTTTGGTATGTTTTCCCAATTTGACCACGACCCCAAAGCCTTAAATGGTATTATGGTAGCATCAGTTGTGCCTCATTTGGATGAAGTATTGCGTGAAGCATGTTTACAAACTTGCGCGCAAAAAGCGGTATTTGTCGGTGAGCCTGATGTCAAAACGGGCATGGCGATTGATTACAAAAACCCCAAAGAAGTGGGGGCAGACCGCATCGTCAATGCATTGGCTGCACGCGAGATTTACGGCTCGCCTGCTATCGTTTTAGACTGTGGTACAGCCACCACATTCGATGTGATTTCAGGCGCTGGGCATTATGTGGGCGGCTTGATTATCCCCGGCATTGAAGTCTCCCTCGAAGCCTTATCGCAACGCGCTGCCAAATTGCCTGAAGTTGCCATCATGCCTGTTGATACGCTTATCGGGCGTGATACCATCAGCAGTATGCAATCAGGTGTATATTGGTCAGCCGTGGATGGTTTAAATGGTATTATCAACCGTTTACTTGCTGAAAAAGGCTATGAACATGCAACAATCATTGCCACGGGCGGTTTGGCGGCACGTTTGCAACATGACATGCCCAAAGTCAAAGCATTGGAGCCTCATCTTACGCTCAAAGGTATTCTTATGCTGGCAAAGAAATATTTCACATGAAAAACATCATTGGTTTCACTCTCGTTGTCGGTCTAGCTTGGTTGGCTTGGAATGCTTGGTTTCCGCCTGCAACCATTAGCCAACAAGCCGATGTTAAAGCTTGGCTTCCTGAACGCCCAGATTTAGGGGTAAAAGAAGCAGAGAAATGGCGTGTTTTTACCCGCAGAATGGTGTGGAAACAAGGTGTGGATGATTTTGAAAAACGTTTGAAAGAAAAGGATATGCAAGCCTTGGTCTTGGAGCGCAAAGAAGAAGTGATGTTGCATGTGTTTGATGACCCGCGCATTTTTAATACGTTTGCCGAAGCTGCTAAAGCCAAAAAAGAATGGACGATTGGCTCTGTTGATATTCTCAAGAATGATAGTGGTAAGTTCTTCCTTGGTTTAGGGCGTTTTTACCTCACGGCTTATGCTGAAAAACGCGAAAAAGCACTGAATAAGACAAAAAAAGCATACAACTATGCACAACATCGTAAAGTGATTCCAACCTACCGCTTCATTTTTTCACCCTTACCTGAACAAGAAGCTGAGATTTTATGGAAAAGCATACAAGACATGGGGGCTGTTGACCCTGTAATGATGACTGAAAATGAGTTTAATGCCATGTTTATTGGCAACTTATAAAACTTATGCAAGCTGTCAGATTTTTAGCCTCACCACACTTCAATGCCCGACCTCACACCCCTATTGATTTGATTGTATTGCACGCTATTTCATTACCTGATGGTGAGTTTACAACTGAGCACATCACCAACTTTTTTTTAGGCAACATCGATGAAGCAGCGCACCCCAGCTTTAAAGGTTTAAGCAAGGTGCGTGTATCTGCACACTTTGTCGTTGCGCGAGATGGCAGCATCACTCAATTTGTGCCCACAAACCAACGCGCTTGGCACGCTGGAAAATCAACTTGGCAAGGCAAAGGTGACTGCAATAATTATAGTATAGGTATTGAGATTATTGGTGATGAACGCCAACCTTTCACCCGCAAACAATACACAGAAACGGCAAGGCTTTGTCGCTCCTTAATCGCACAATACTCAGGCATAGATAAACAGCGTATTGTCGGTCATCAAGACATCGCCCCTACCAGAAAATGGGATCCTGGCAAACAATGGGATTGGTCACATTTCCATCGCTCTTTAGCCCACATCAAACACATGCATACAAATATAGTATCATAACGCTGGGACACACAAAAACTGCCTTATCATTTAAGGAAGAAAGACAATTTGTAACATTTTAAGCGCAAGCAATAACATCATCAACGCAAACACCTTCTTGAGCACGCCCACAGGCAAACAATGCGATAGTTTTACTCCCAAAGGGACGGTAAATACGCTCACCAAAGAAATCAAAAGCACCGCAGGCAAATACACATAACCCACGCTATACAATGGTAATTCAGCCTCATGCCAGCCGCTCAACATGTAACCCACAGCACCTGCCAAAGCAATGGGCACACCAAGGGCTGCAGAGGTTGCAATCGCATGTTGAACTTTGACATTACACCATGTCAAAAATGGCACACTCATCGTGCCCCCACCAATCGCGACCAATGCTGATATACCACCAATGCCAAAACCCACAACTCCCAGCCCCCAAGTATTGGGAAGTGTTCGATGAGGCTTAGGTTTTATATTGAGAAACATTTGTACTGCCACATATGTCATAAACACACTAAAGAAAATCGCTAAAAAAGTTCGTGGTAAATAATTAATGAAAAATGATAAGGCAAACGTGCCTAAAAGTAATCCCAAAGCCATTCTTTTCCACACGTCCCATCGCACTGCTCCTCGCTGATGATGGTGATACGCGCTAGACATTGAGGTTAGTACAATCGATGCCATAGAAGTGCCCAATGCCATATGCATGAGCTGATTTTGTTCAAAATTTTGAAACGTAAATATCATCACCAACAGTGGCACCATAATACCACCCCCGCCAATACCCAAAAGCCCAGCAAAAAAGCCGACAATTAAGCCTAAACCAAGGTAAGGCAGCGCCCAATACAACATATCCATAAAGCGTAACCTACTGCACTTATAAGACATCTGCACCTCAAGCCATGAAACATGACTTGTTTAATGCTACCTTACGCCTATGAACGCGAAGATAACCATTGTACTGGCACTGATTTTTGGCGCAGCCATGCCTTATGCTTTTGCACCATATAACTTGTGGTGGTTAGCTTTTTTCGCTTTATCTGGTTGGCTTTATTTACTTATAGAGCACCCTAAACAGTGGCTCAAGCTGGGTTTAGCATTTGGCTTCGGCTGGTTTGGTTTGGGCGCTTGGTGGCTGGCGAACACCCTGCAAGTTTATGGACATCTTCCCTATGCCCTTGGTCTTCTTTCCATCACTATCTTAGGCCTCATCATGAGCTTGTTTTTTGTTGCTTGGGCTTGGTTCATGCAGAAGTTGTTACACCATAAATATCAAGCACTTTGGCTATTTCCTGCCCTTGGCGTTCTCGAAGAATGGATACGCAGTTTCTTGTTCACAGGGCTACCTTGGACTGCACTGGCTAATCTATCCATCAACACCCCTCTCGCATCATGGGTAAGCATACTCGGTAGTTATGCTGCAACCTTTATCATCTTATTCGCCTCTGCCGCCCTGACGCTACTTTTTTATGCCAACACACGGAAATATGCACTGATCTCAGCCAGCACCAGTGCCTTATTTTGGATTTTCAGCCCAGCCATTCCACTACCCGAACACCCCACCCATACTGCTGCCTTGATTCAACCCAATATCCCCCAAGATCAAAAGTGGGATGCCAATTTTCTCAACCACACCATGCAAAGCTTAACCACGCTCTCTGCCCAAGCCGCAAACACTGAGCAACTCGACCTCATCATTTGGCCCGAAGCCGCCGTACCGTTTTATTTATCGCGCTCACCATCATGGAACAATTGGCTAACGACACACATGCAAAGTTGGCAAACACCTGTTATTTTTGGCGGCATCAACCTGTTGGATTCAGGCAAATCGCAGAATGGTTTATTCTTAGAAAATGGTGACGCAACACGCCAGTTTGTCGGCAAACATCACCTTGTTCCTTTTGGTGAATATGTGCCTTCTTGGTTGCCATGGTTGGGTAAACTTGTACCCGACATTGGCGACTTTGAACCCGCCACAGATCAAGGCATTCTCACCCTAGGCACACAACGCGTAGGCTCCATAATATGTTACGAATCCATCTTCCCTGATGAAGTGCGTCAACGCATACAGCAAGGTGCCAATGTATTGGTCGTAGTCACCAACGATGCTTGGTATGACCAAAGCCCCGCGGCATGGCAACATTTGCAAGCTTCACAAATTCGTGCCATTGAATCGGGTCGCTATATCCTCCGTGCCACCAATACAGGCATATCTGCCATCATCGCCCCCGATGGCAGCATACAAAATACCATGCCATGGTGGGAAAAAGGCATAGTGATTGGGCATTATCAACCGCTTTCCCACATCACCCTATACCAACAGTGGGGAGACACACCAATTTTGACCTTGGTCTTTTTCCTGTTAATACTAGGCGGCTATCAACGCTGGCAACATCAGCGTAAGAGGAGTTTTATATGAGTCAGCAGGATATAGTCACCGTTTGGGGCGCAGGCTCATGGGGCACAGCACTAGCTATGGTGCTTGCCAAACACGGGCGTAAAGTTCACCTGATTACACGCAATCAAGATACGGCTGACACCTTAAACCAAGATGGTGAAAACAAACGTTACCTCAATGGTTTACCCTTCCCCGACTCCCTACAAGCCATAGGGCAAGAACACCCTGATTTACCTGTATTATTACAACAATCTTTCGCCACTGTGCTTGCCTTACCTTGTGCTGTCGCAGAGACCGCACTGATTCGCTTGCGTGAATATTCACACCCTGTGATTGCTGCCAACAAAGGTATTAACCCAGACACGTTAGAGCGTGTGGATGAGTTATTGATTCGTTTTGTGGGTAAAGAGCGAACCTTGCTGCTTTCAGGGCCATCCTTTGCTGCAGAAGTTGCCGTTGGCAAACCCACAGCCATTACTTTAGCTGCCATCCATGTGGAGAGCGCCAAACAAGTTGCCGCACTTTTTGAAGATAGTAATTTCAGGGTTTACACCAGCAATGATTTGGTGGGTGTGGCTTTGGGTGGCGCGCTGAAAAACGTGATTGCCATTGCCGCAGGCATTGCTGAAGGCATGCATTTGGGGCACAACGCCATGGCTGCTTTGGTCACCCGTGGTATTGCCGAAATATCCAGAGTCACCGAAGCATGTGGGGGCAAAGCAGAGACCATGTCAGGCTTATCAGGTTTAGGCGATTTACTTTTAACTTGTACAGGCAGTTTATCGCGCAATCGAAAAATGGGCATGGCATTGGCATCAGGTTTAAGCGTTGAAAAAGCCCGCGAATATGTAGGGCAAGTGGTAGAAGGTGAAAAGACCGCAACGGCTGCCGTCAAACTCGCTAAAAAGCATCAAATCGACATGCCCATCACCCAAAGTGTGTACGATGTATTACAAGGCAATGCCTCACCCAAAAAAGCACTGCAAACACTGCTTGAGCGCCCTGAAAAAGATGAGTGAAGATGATTTGTTTGCCCAAGCTATGGGCATAGTCACGCCCTTAGCTAAAGAAGGGAAAGTGCAAGCAAAGACAACAAAAAACAAACATGATATTTTACGCAGCATCGAAGCAAAAGAACTGCAGACCACCCACAGCCAACACCATGCAAGATTAAGCGTACAACGCTTCAGCACCTACGAGCTAAAAGCCGATAGTGTATCAACCAAAGATGTCAAAAAACTAGCGCAAATGAATATCAGCCTTGAACTGGATTTACATGGTCTTACCCAAGCCCAAGCAGAGCAAACCATGCAACACTTTTTCAACCAAGCCATCCATCATAGCGAACGCTATTTATGCATCATTCATGGACAAGGAAGACATTCCAAAGACGGCAAGTCCGTGCTCAAAGATTTGACCTACCAATGGTTAGAACATGGTTCTTTTTCCAGCCATATCCTTATCGCCATCCCCTCCAAACAAAGCGGCGGTGG
>JAUZQX010000154.1 GCA_030950765.1 Ghiorsea sp. | reverse complement strand
ACCGCTACGCACAGAAGAAGACCGTTTAGCAGTGATTGAAGGGTTGCGGGATGGCACAATTACAGTGATTGCGACTGACCATGCGCCGCACCATGAAGATGATAAACGCTGCGGACTATCGTGTGCCGCATTTGGTATTGTGGGTTTGGAAACCATGCTGCCAATTTCATTGGGTTTAGAGCGGGCAGGGGTGTTATCCATGTCTGACTTGATAGCTAAGATGACATCTAACCCTGCCAAACTATTAAACCTTCCAGAAGGTAAGTTGTCGGAAGGTAATGCGGCTGATATTTGTATTTTTGATGCTAAAACAGAATGGACACTCAACCGTGAAAAGCTTTTTTCTAAAGGGCGCAATACACCGTGGCATGGTAGAAAAATGATAGGGAAAGTAGCTTATACACTTAAAGATGGACGTGTGGTGTTTGAGAAAAGTGAGGTATGTACATGAAAAATGCAAAAGTTTCACTTGTAGTTCTGCTGTTGTTAAACCCTTGTTTTGCTTGGGCAGATGATAATTTTGATAAAGGTGTAAGTGCTTTTGAAAAAGCTAATTATACAGATGCATTAAGATATTTAAACCCTTTGGCAGAGTTAGGCAAGGCTAGAGCTCAACTATTTATGGGAATCATGTTTGCACATGGGTATGGTGTAAAAAGAGATTTAAAGAAAGCTGTGGGTTGGTATGTAAAAGCAGCAGAGCAAAGTGATACAAAGGCGCAAAACAATTTAGCTGCCATGTATGCTAGAGGGTTGGGAGCCAAAAAGATAATGTTAAATCTGTTTATTGGTACCGCAAAGCTGCGGAAGTGGGTGATAGCAAGGCTCAAATGAACCTAGGTTATATGTATGGCAATGCAGAGGGAGTGGAAAGAGATGTAGCTATGGCAGTGCGCTGGTTTCGAAAAGCTGCGGAGCAGGAGGATGCTGAAGCTCAGGTAGCTTTGGGTCGGGCATATGCGCAAGGGGTAGGAGTAGAGTTAGATTTAGAGCAAGCTCAAGAGTGGTTCCAAAAGGCTGCAAAGCAAGGTTTTGCACAAGCAGAGTTCTATTTAGCTCTCGTATATGTAGAGCTTAAACAGTGGAAGAAGTCAGTGAAATGGCATCAAAACGCTGCTAAGCATGGATACCAGGAAGCTCAAAATGAATTGGCAAATGCGTATGTTTCAGGCATAGGTGTGGAAAAAGACTATACGCAAGCTTTTAAGTGGTATAAAAAAGCTGCGGAACAAGGGCAAGCCAGTTCTCAATATAATTTAGGGATGATGTTTAAACATGGTATTGCTACCCAACAAAGTAATTCTAACGCGGCTTTATGGTATCAGAAGTCTGCTGAACAAGGTGATTATAGAGCTCAAAATGACTTGGGTGTAATGTACAAGAATGGAGAAGGGGTGATACGAGATTATGCTAAAGCATCATTTTGGATTCAAAAAGCAGCAGACCAAGGGTATTCCAAAGCATATGCTAATTTAGGTAATTTTTACGAGCATGGGTATGGTGTGAAACAAGATTATCAGAAAGCTAGAAGCTGGTTTAAGAAGGCATGTGCTTCTGGTGTTGAAGAGGCTTGTAACACTAGCGTGAAATAAACGTATAAAAGGAATTTGCATTGAGGAGACGTCTGCACTGCAGGCTGTTAATAATGCTAAAGTCTCGTGTTTATTTGTGGTGAACCTTTCTTTAAAGAAAACTTGCACCCAAGCGGTCTAAGGTTTGTACCAAGAAAATATCTAAGAAATATATAATCATTAAGGCAAGGATGGGTGACCAATCGATACCACCCATGTAAGGTACACGGCGGCGGATGGGGAACAAAATCGGTTCAGATAATTGGTTGATGATGCGTACAATGGGGTTATATGGGTCGGGAGAAACCCATGATAAAATGGCGCGGGCAATGATAACAATCATGGCAATGTTGAGGGCAATGCCCAACACTGCTGAAATAGCCTGCAATAAATAACCCAATATAAACATCAGCTTAACTCCTTAGACCGTTTGCTTGCTGCTTGCACCCCTTTGCGTACTGCTGTTGGAAATTCACTTTCATACATAGCATCAAGGGCTGCTTGTGTGGTTCCGCCAGGGCTGGTGACTTGGGCACGAAGTGTGGCTGCATCACGCCCACTTTCGGCAAGCATACGCCCAGCACCCATGGCTGTTTGATTGGCGAGTTTGGCAGCCAAATCTTTGGGTAAACCTTGTGCTTCACCTGCAGCTTGCAAGGTTTCAGCAAGCAAGAAGAAATAGGCGGGGCCACTACCAGATACGGCCGTGACAGCATGCAATAAACGCTCATCATCTACCCATGCAGTTTCGCCTGATGCACCAAGAATATATGTTGCTATATCCTTGTGTTGTTGCTCAGTTTCGCCAAACAATACTGACATACCAGCGCCCAATAATGCGGGGGTATTGGGCATGACACGAATCAAGGCCAAATGCTCGCGGCGAGCATAATCTTTCATTTTTTGAATGCCTACACCTGCTGCGATGCTAACAACTGTTGCATCTTTAGGAATACGGTTACCAACGTCTGTCAAAACACTTTCAATCACTTGTGGTTTTACTGCTAAAACTATGGCTTGGGCGCTTTCAACCGCATCAGTATTATGTGTTGATGTTTGAATACCATAGTGCTCGGCAAGCTCTGCCAAACGTGGCTCACGGGTGTCGGTGACGGTGATGTTTTCAGCATTGTGCCCAGCTTTAACAAGCCCCGCAATCAAGGCTTCCGCCATATTTCCGCCACCGATAAATGTTATCTTTTGTTGCTTCATAATCACCTAATCTTGTCCAAAAATTTCTGAGCCAACCCGAATCATGGTAGCTCCTTCTTCTATGGCTATGCGCCAATCATTGCTCATACCCATGCATAAACCTTGCACGCTGGGATACTGTGCTACGCCATTATCCCTACACTGCCTTAACAAGGAGAATGCCAGCTTAGCATCGCCACCTTTGGCAGCCATGCCCATCAAACCGATGACTTCAAGTCCTTCTATAAGGGCTAGCTGTTGTAAAAACAAGGGTACATCACCAGGTTGAACACCTTGTTTTTGTGGTTCGCCTGAAATATTGACCTGCACAAAGATGGGTAGTCTACGGTCTTCCACATGTTTGGCGACCTCTTTCGCAGTTTTAATATCACAACAGGAGTGCCACATATAAGCAAAGCGCCCAATATATTTGGCTTTGTTCTTTTGTAGCGGACCAATCATATGCCAACGGGCTTGGGGATATTTTTGTGCTCTATCGCGTAAGTTTTGCGGTTTTGCTTCACCAAAGTCCAAGTGTCCTGCGACTAACAATGTTTTTATATTGTTATCGCTAGTGTATTTAGATACGGCAATCAGTTGGGCATCACCCATGTTGGATTGCACATGCTGCCAGCGTTGAACAAGTGTTGATTCAGTCATCTTTTTTCACGCGTAACATAAAAAAGCTTAATACGAGATAAAAGATGACTGCTTGGGCAAGCAATAATACTACGGTAATCATGGGGCTTTTAATCAAAGCCAATGCGGCAAGACCCATCAATATGGAAAAGCTGAGGATAAGGGTAACTGCTTGGGCTTGGCTACAGCCCAAAGTCATTAAACGGTGGTGCAAATGGTCTTTGCCGACATATTCAATCCATTCACGAAAGTTGTGTACATCACCACGGGCAATGCGGGCAACGGTGGTATAAATAATATCAAAAATCATCACAGAAAAAATCAGTAACGGTGCGGCATAGGCTTTGATTGCACTGTCGCCAGACCAATCACCCATCACAGCAATCGATGCCATGACCCAGCCTAAATACGTGCTGCCGACATCACCCAAAAAAGAGCGGGGTTCGCTTTGGTAACGTGCATTGTCAGGTAAAAAACCAATCGCAGCACCTGCTACAGCCAAACATAGGTATAACATATAAGCTTGGTCAGTATGCCAAGCCAGCATACCCATCAGTAAGCATGTAATGGCAGCTAGAGATGCCGCTAAACCATTGATGCCGTCCAAAAAGTTAAAGGCATTGGTGATACCAATAATCCATAATGCGGTGACGATATATTCTAAGCTGTGCCCCCACCAAGTATCGGGTGCAAAGTGGATGACTACATCGCAATACATGAGTACAGCAACTGCGATAAATTGACCTATAAGTTTGGTTTTGGCGGATAACTCTTTGATGTCGTCGCTTAAAGATAATGCGCCTACGATGAGTGCAGATATAACCACACCTTTAAATTCGATGGAGTAGTTAAAATTGAGCAATAAAGTGGCATTGACGGCAATAATGACAGCCAAACCACCAATACGC
Organism: Ghiorsea sp.; assembly: GCA_030950765.1. Lineage (GTDB taxonomy): Bacteria > Pseudomonadota > Zetaproteobacteria > Mariprofundales > Mariprofundaceae > Ghiorsea. The sequence continues at coordinate 12,262 of JAUZQX010000154.1, read as the reverse complement.
GGGGTGGGTTGGGCGTGTACACGCCGTGCATCGGGATAGTCCAAGGCATCCCAGCGATGTGCCGCATAAATGACGGCTGGCATCAAAGCATAGGTTAACAATAGGCTGGCAAAAAATAAGAACAGGCTATGCGTTAATAACCCTTGTACCTCCCAAGGTACGACCAATAACAGACCTGCGCACAAGGCAAGCCAACGTGTATAAGCGTGATCTATGGTTTGAAGCATGTTGCAAGTCCTTGTGAAAGCAGTGAAAATTCTTGTTCATTCATGTCATGCAGCAGCGGTAAAGACACACAATATTGCCATGCCTTATCCGCTTGCGGGCAGTTTGTATCAGGGGTTGCATGGTGCAAGGGTTGTTGCACTGGGCGCATGGCGTTTATGCCCTGTTGTTGCAATGTTTGAATCACGTCTGCCGCTGTTTTCTCGCTACGAATGATATAACGAAAGTGATTGCCTTGTATGCCGCAGATGGGGGTGACAGCATCATTGTTTAGCAGGGCATGGTATCTGTTTGTCCATGTTTGACGTTGTTGTTGTTCAGCATCTGCACGGCTTAGTCGCACTTGGGCTACAGCAGCGTGGATATTGGATAATTGATGATGCCCAACATAATCTTGTTGTAGGTCTGCTTGGTCAGGGTTGGTCATCTTGGTTACAGATTGGATGAGGTCCACATGTTTGCTGCTGATAAAACCACCATAAGCACCACCCCAAGGTTTGGTGGCATACAAAGAACCAATGCAAACATCGGTAAACGTACCTACAGCTTTACCTTGCCATATTGCACCTGCGGATTGGGCAATATCTTCAATCACGGGGCAATTAAATTGCTCTCTCACCAAAGGTTCAATCATACCAAAGGGGTGAACCAACACCAAAATATCCAAATCTTTGGTAGTGGTGTGTGCTTGTTCAGCATCCAAGGTTAAGTTTGTTGTACAGTCCATAAATACAGGGGTTGCACCTGCATTTTTCACTGCAAACAATAGTGAGGCACAGGCATAAGCAGGTATGCCCACACGTGCACCTTTTTTACCTTTGCTGAGTGCACGAATAGCAAGCATCAATGCCGATGTGCCTGAATCAACAGCCAGCACGGCTTGACCTGATAATTGGGTTTGCAGTGTGTGTGTCAAAGCCGTGGTTACATCACCTTGGGCTAAGAATCCTGATTGGATAACCTGTTGCGCAGCCTGTGCAAAGGGTTTGCCAAAACTTAGGCGAGAATGGGGGATATTTGGCATTACAAACGAATACGAATGGGCATAAATGCTTCAGCGCAAGACATCTTACCCTGTACACCACGAAAATGGGATGTCGCCAAAGCAATTTCAATGATATTGAGACTGATACGGGTGCGCTCTACTTGTGATTTATGCGCTTCTAAGGCTTTGAGTTTAAGGCTTAAAGTGTCGTGGGTATTCATAAATACGGTGGGTTCAAAACCAATGGTTGAAGGCGTTTCATAACACAAGACATTGGGAATATAACGGGTAACTGAGCGGGCAACCAATGCCATTTCTCTGTGATCTTGGTGAGTATCGTCAAGGTGGTTGACATACACGGTGTCAGGTTTGATGTGCTGCACAACTTTTTCCAAATCCGCCATTAAATCTTGGCTAGATGCAGGTAAATGGGTATCTTCAAAACCACCCCAATGCACTTGTTTAACACCTAAAATCTTGGCAGCAGCCTCTTGCTCAGCGCGGCGAATATCGGCATCGCCACCAACCTGCCCTGATGTGGCAACGTAAATATGCACTTCATCACCACGGTCTGCATGTTCAGCAAGGGTTCCACCACAACCGATTTCTAAATCATCGGGGTGTGGGGCAAGGGCAAGTATTGTTTTCATGGTTGCATGTCTCCCATATTGGCAATCAAAGCTTTGGCATCTTCGCCGATATTGAGCAACACATCAAGTACACTCAAATAAGGTATAAAATCACCATGCATTTGGGGGTAGCTTGGAGGCGTACACTGTTGAAACAGCAACTTGATATTGGCACCGGTGAATGCGGATGGTTGTAAATAATTGCGCCCTTCTGCACCTGAAAGATATACATCACCTTGTAAATGTTGGGTGATTTGGATAAGCCGCTCTGTTGGCTCGGCTATATCCACAGGCAAATCCGATGCAAGATATAAGGGGGACGTGCAGCCCAACATATGACCAAGCGTACGAATCAAAGCCACATTCAAATCAACAAGTTTATCATGTTTTTGCTGCAAAATGCTTTTGATAGGCTGCCAATATTCATCCAAATAGGGGGACTTGGCATAAGCTTGCTCAATACTCGCAATTTGTTTTTTTGCCCAGTTGTTTGGTGCAATACCCACTTCATGAATCAGTTGTGGAAAACGATACGTCACAGGCACGGTAATCCACTGCTCGCCTTGTTTGGTTTTGATGCGATTACGGTTTTGCCATTCATTTTTGTGAAATTGTACTGTATCCAAAATGACAAAGGCATCGGCAAGTTCCCATTTATGAAAAAAACCTGACCAAGGCATATAATTGGGCTGATGAATGGTGATAATTTTCAAGTATTCCCCTTGTTATTCGCGCACTTGAACCAGAAACGGATTGGCTTCCATGCGAACACCTTGCTGCGCTGGTATTTGCAAACGTATCACATGTCGCCCCGCAGACAAGTGCAGTGGATAGCTTTGCGCAACCTGCATATCACTGGAAAGCAAAATATGCCCCACGATTTGACCATCTACAATCCATTGTGCTTTGAGTTGCATGGGTGTTTTTGTGTTGTCCATTTCTTTGAGGCTGGCAATTAGGGTCACATTGGCACTCACCACAGCCGTATCACCTATAAACATGGTTTCTGTTTCTTGGGTTTCAGGGTTGGTGTAAAGCAGAGCTAAGCTGTTGAGGCTTAAATTATGCTGTTTTCCCATTTGCCAAGCTGTCATACGCCCTTGTTTGAGAGCGGCTAAAATATCATCTTCTTGGGCACTTTTTGCCCATACATCCATAGGAAAGTTGCCCAAAAACTCGCCTGATTGCCCTTCTTTATGGTAATCTCCCGCAGCCACGGCCCAAATGGGTTTGCCAATATAACCTGCCAAATAATCCATCATATATTGATCCCACAAACCACCGGCAACGGTGTTGTTATCATTATCACCATAAGTGGCCGCAAATGCATCGGCAGTGGATGACTGAAACACGTCGCGATTGTATGGGGGTGTATCCAGTAGAACCCCCATAGGCCCTTGGCGCACACCCGATTTGGTGCCGGGATGTGTCCAAATGACAAATAGGTTTTGTTCGTGTGCGGATTTGATAAAAGCCTGGTTGGGGTCAATTTTTGGTTTCATTAGCCATGTGGTCATAAATGCGATAAATGAACCTGCGAGTAGCAAAGCAATAATCCGCTTTTTCTTGCGCATCAAAATAAAGATAAGCCCAAAAATAAAAACGAACCAAAATACTAATGATAACTCTTTGTTACCATAGCCATATTCCAAGCTGTAACTGCTTAGTTGGGTAATGTTTTCAGGTGTTTTCACACCCAACGTAATCAGATGTTTTTCAGCATCATGCAAACTTAGGTTTTTGAAGGGTATGCCTTGCCAATAATAACCCGGTGTAGATTCAGTGCCTGCAAATACCGTGATGTTTGATTGCTGCTGGATGCGCTTTAAATCAGCGAAAAAATTGTCTACACCCGTTTGATATAAAGAAGGATGCTCTTGGCTGTAACCAAAAATGTGGGGCACAGGGTCAATGCCTAGACGAATACTATATCTATCATGTTCGGTAAAAGCGATGGCATCCAAATGGCGTTTTTCTGCCAGTGAAATTAGAGTATCAAAGTCATGTACGCCATCAGAATGATTACTGCGTACATCAATCAATACACGGTATGGTGTTGGTGTATGGGGGTTAAGGTGTGTGGCAATATTTGGTTTTGATTGTTCAGCGACCTTTTCTGGTAGTGATAAACGATTGTCTATGCGTAGGGACTTTTCAGGAAAAATATCATGTAACAGCATCAGTCTATCCAAACTTATATCTTCCGTAGATAGAGCAGGTGTGCAAAAGCCAAACAGTAATGTTATCATCAGTAGTGGTGATATGGACATCGTTCCTCCGCAGTTATAATGCAAAATTAAAGCAAAAGTATTGCCAATACAACCGCCTTGAAACAAATGGGTAGTTTTTTGTGTGTGGGCAACTAGAAATTAGCCGTGTAAGCTGCTATACTGACTTTCATGTTGTGTATGGAATATGATGATAAACTGATTTCGGCTTATATCCTTTTGGGTTATAGTGATGGTTCACCACACCTTTTCAACGCCTAGTAGGCATCTGCTTAAGCTGATGGACTGCGGGTATGCAGCGCTTGACCAGCACGGACATTTTTTAGAAACCAATGCGACCTTTTCTGCCATGTTTGGCTACAGTGAAAACACCTTATTATTGATGGATATAGAAGCACTCTGGATGGATGTGGCTAGGCTGATATCTTTTCTTGAGCAGGTGAAAGAGGAGGGTGTGCTGCATCACTATAAAGCGGAATTAAAACATCAACATGGTGCGTTGTTGTCAGTGTTTATCAATGCGGCATATTTGCCTGAACAACAAGTGTATATGCTTTGTGTTTACCCTAGTATGATGCTTGGTACAAGCCATGAACATACGCCCCAGCAAGCGTTAATAGCCAGTAAAACAAGTACAACGGGGACTGCGTTCCAACCTTTTTCTTTGGCTGACTTGGCATTATCAGTGATGCAACGATATGAGCATGTTTTTGTGGGTAAACCAAGGGTGTTTACATACGATATTATGAAGAACATGCCCATGTGTATGGGGCATGAACAACAAGTGTTGAGGCTATTATCTTGTATGATGGATAATGCCATTGAAGCGACAAAAATGGGTGACAGTATTACTGTTTATGTGCGCACGTCCATGTTGAAACATAAAAGCACAGGGTTGGATGAACAGTATGTGATGTTGTCTGTGCAAGATAATGGGGTTGGTATGGATGCGGAAACGCAAAAACATATTTTTGAGCCAAATTTTTCAACCAAACTGGAAGGTCGAGGTATGAGTTTAGCGCGTGCTTTGAAGGTAATAAAAAAACATAATGCTAGGATTCATGTCAAAACAGGGCCTAAGATGGGTAGCTTGTTTAAAGTTTATTTCCCCGTGTGTAGTCATGAATAAAATATACTTGGTATTGTACAATCATTAAGTTTATGCAGGTTTTGCCGAGATGAGTTTCTTTCAACAACATGTGATTCGGCATACACAACAATATTTCCCAGATGCCATGGCTGAACAAGAAGCTTTGCGTGATGCTATGCTTGCTGGCGATGGTCGGTTTAAATTGATACTTACCGAACACCCACCAACTTATACTTTGGGTACTTCAGGCACGACACAGGATGTACTAACCCGAGAAGTGGATGGTGATACCATTGAAGTATTTCAAACGGGTCGCGGTGGTGAAGTGACCTACCATGGTCCAGGGCAGTTGTTATGTTATGTGGTGGCAAACTTAAGCCAAGAGCAAGACTTGCATCAACATATTTGGCGTTTAGAAGAGATGATTATTCGTACACTGGAAGAGCTAGGCATAGACTCAGAGCGAGACTCTCGAGGCATTGGTGTGTGGGTGGATGGTTTGAAAATAGCAGCCGCAGGTGTGCGTTGTCGGCGCTGGGTGGTGTGGCACGGTATTGCGCTGAACATCAGCCCAAACTTGCGCCATTTTAAGGGTATTGTGCCGTGTGGCATGCAAGATGCACCCGTCACATCACTGGAAAAATTGGGGTTGCATAGAAGCCGCAACACAGTGGAAACGGTATTGATACAACATGCAGAAACGGTGTTTAAGTCGTTGCTGTAGTAGTTTTAATAATGAAGAATGCTATGTACAGGGATAGGATGAAGCCTTTTTCGACCAGCTAAAAAGTCCAATTCAATGACAAATAAACATGCTTCAACCTTTGCCCCTAACTTTTCAATCAAGGCGATTGTTGCAGCGGCAGAGCCACCCGTTGCTAATAAATCATCAATGACAATCACTTTATGCCCAGCACTTAACGCATCACGATGAATTTCGAGTACACCTGTTCCATATTCGAGCTCGTATTCAACAGCATGGGTGTCAGCGGGTAGTTTTCCAGGTTTACGAATAGGCACGAAACCAACGCCTGTTTGTTGGGCTAAAGCCGCGCCAAATAAAAAGCCGCGCGATTCAATACCGACAATGGCATCAATGTCATCAGGCATGTGTACGGCAAGCTCAGATGTGCATGCGGAAAAGGCTTCGCCATCAGCCAAAAGAGGGCTGATGTCTTTGAAGTTGATACCAGGCTTGGGGAAGTCTGGAATGTTTCGGATATAATCGCGTAGTTGTAAGGCTGGTTTCGCGGTCAAATAAGTTCCTCCAGAAGCATAGTTTGAGCTTCTGGAAGGTTACGCAATTTTTTTAATGCTGCAACTTGAATTTGGCGAATGCGTTCACGTGTTACACCCATATGCTCACCGATGGCTTCAAGTGTCCACGGGTCATCCCTATGCCCTAAACCATAACGAAGTGACATCACCTTTTGTTCTTTTTGGCTTAAGAAATTAAGCCAGCCATCAAGAATATCTTTGCAAAGATTTTTGTTTAACTCGTGGCAAGGTTGTTCCGCCGTACAGTCTTCAATAATGTCATATAAGGTTAAATCATCTGTACCCAGCATGATTTGATCTGCGCTGTCTGTCGGCATCACGGCTTCTTTGAGTTCTTGTACACGCTTCTCGGTATTACCCATGCTGACTGCGATTTCATTTTCAGTGGGTTCGCGCCCCAATGTGTTGCGCAAACGATTAACATAACGCCCCATGCTGTTGATTTCTTTAGCAACGTGAACGGGAACTCGAATAGTGTGAGCTTGATTCATAATGCTACGCTCAATACTTTGGCGAATCCACCATGTAGCATAGGTTGAAAAACGACATTCATGTTCAGGGTCAAATTTCTCCACAGCACGCATTAGTCCGATATTACCTTCTTCAATCAAATCTTCGAGAGGTACATTGGGGTTCATATAGCGGCGTGCAATTTTTACGACCAAACGTAAGTTTGCATTAATCATGGCTAGGCGTGCAGCGTCATCACCTGTTTTAATTTGGTTTGCCAAGACAATTTCTTCTTTGGCTGTAAGAAGCTGATAACGCGATACTTCTTTCATGTACAAACTCATCGGATCCAATGCTGTAGTTACTTTCATAATCTTCCCCTCTCTCCACCGCATGATGCATAAGTACATCATCCAGTATGCGAAGCATGAAGAGGGGTTAGCTAAGTGTATATCGCATGAATATGCTATGTGGGTGCTAACACATGAATAATAAAGGGTTAAACTATAGTCCTATAGCTTCTTTGCTGGGGTTTTCCAAAGCTTTTTTGACATGCACAAGAAATTGCACCGCATCTTTGCCATCAACAAGACGATGGTCGTAAGACATGGCGAGATACATCATGGGCCTTGCCACAATCAGACCATCTTCAACCACAGCGCGTTGGGTAATGGTATGCATACCCAAAATAGCACTTTGGGGGGTGTTCAAGATGGGAGTAGACAACATAGAGCCAAAAATGCCGCCATTGGTGATGGAGAATGTGCCACCTTGTAAGTCATCGGGTTTTAAGCCGCCTTCTCTGGCTTTGCCTGCCAAGGTTATGATGTCTTGTTCTATATCCGCATAACTTTTGATGCCTGCGTCGCGCAATACAGGTACAATCAAACCGTTATCCGTGGAGACGGCAATGCCCATATCAATATAATTATGATATAACACATCATCACCATCAATATAAGCATTCACGGTTGGAAACTCGGCGCAAGCTGAGACACATGCTTTAACAAAAAACGACATAAAACCCAATTTCACACCGAACTTGGCTGTAAATTCTTCTTGGTATTGTTTGCGTATATCCATGATGGGCTGCATATTCACTTCATTAAATGTGGTGAGCATGGCAGCCGTGTTTTGTGCTTCTTTGAGGCGGGTGGCAATGCGTTTACGCAAACGTGTCATAGGTACACTGATTTGTTCGCGTTCAGTAAGTTGCGTTGTTTCTGCTGTTATGTCATCTATGGTTTCAGAGGCAGGAATCGTTTCTTGCGAAGGTTTTGGCTCTTCTTTTGTTTCTGCTGTTGGTGGTTTCGGTGTTTCACCCACTTCTACAGAAGTATCAATCAAACCAATGACTTGTTCTGGTTCTACAGTATCTTCTTCGGCAGCCAGTTGTTCTTTGAGTATACCAGATTCGCTAGCGGTGATTTCCATGGTGATTTTATCGCTTTCGATTTCAGCAATAATATCATCCACAAACACTTCATCGCCCACATCTTTAAGCCATGCAATCAGCGTAGCTTCGGTATCGGATTCACCCAAGCTGGGTACTTTAATTTCAAACATGGTGCCACCCCATTTTGTATTCCAGTAGTTGACTGGTGTCAGTGCCTAATGCAGCTGTCATCAGATATTCTTTTTCTTCATTGTGTCGTTTAATCGAACCTACAGCAGGTGCTGCCAAAGCATCACGTGCCAATACATACAAGGTTTGTTCGCTCAAAAGCGCGTCTTGAATCACGTGTTTGATTTGTCGCCAAGCACCTTGATTGATGGGCTCTTCTTGTAACCACACCACTTCTTTGCAATCGGTGTACGTTTTCATGATTGCAGTCAGTTCAGCAGCAGGGAAGGGGTATAAACGTTCGATACGAATGATATGTGTATCATTGGTTTCATGTTTGTTGCGCGCTTCAAGTAAATCGTAATATACCTTACCACTGCATAAAATAACGCGTCTAGCATGACCCGCACATGTATTGTCCAAAATAGGCTGAAAAGCGCCTGTAACCAAGTCGGATACTGTGGATGTAGAAGCTTTATTGCGCAACATGCTTTTGGGTGCCATGATAATCAGGGGTTTTCGTGCTTGATGCTGATGTTGTCTGCGCAACAAGTGAAAAATTTGGGCAGGTGTAGTCGGGCAGACCACTTGCATATTATCATTGGAGCATAGCTGTAGAAAACGTTCTAGTCTTGCTGATGAGTGTTCCGCACCTTGCCCTTCATAACCATGTGGTAACCAAAGCGTTAAACCCGACATGCGATTCCATTTGGATTCACCCGCAGCTACGAACTGGTCTATTACTACCTGCGCCATATTGGCGAAATCACCATATTGAGCTTCCCAAATAACCAAGGCTCTAGGCTCGGCAACCGAATACCCATATTCATAAGCCATCACGGCCATTTCGGATAACATGCTATCAACCACTAAGAAGCGTGACAGTTCACCTTGGCGCAACTGGCGCAGTGGGGTAAAACCTTTGCCTGTGTTTTGGTCATAAACAATGGCGTGTCTGTGGAAAAAAGTACCACGTCCAGAGTCTTGTCCTGTTAAACGAACCCAGCCGCCTTCATCCACTAAAGAAGCGTATGCCATCATTTCAGCACAACCCCAATCGATAGGCATATCATCATGTATCATGGCAACACGGTTTGCGTAAATCTTTTGTACTTTAGGGTGCAACTTAAAGCCTTCAGGCACGGTGGTCGCACTTAATACCAAACGTTTTAGGTTTGTTTCATCCACTGTGGTGTCAGGCTCTTCATCAGTGTGTCGTACAAAACCTTCCCAGCGCCCATGCAGACTATTTTCATGTTTGGGTGCCTGCTGTGGTGCTGCAATATTATTTTTGCGCACGCTATCCAAACATTCGCGGAAAAACTTGGCGGTTTGAAGGGACTCGTCTTCACTTTGTACACCATCTTTTGCTAGTTGCTCGCGATAAATGCTTTGTACGGAGGGGTGCTCTTGGATACGTTGGTACATTTTTGGTTGGGTGACTTCTGGTGCATCGGCTTCATTGTGCCCCAGTTTACGATAACAAATTAAATCAATGACCACATCACTGCGGAATTTATGGCGGTAGTCCATTGCCAGTTCCATCGCCATACAACATGCTTCAGGGTCATCACCATTCACATGCAAGATGGGTGCCTGCACCAGCTTGGCAACATCGGTACAATAGAATGTTGAGCGAGCATCAAAAGGGTTGGTGGTAAAACCAATTTGATTGTTGACCACGATGTGAATAGTGCCGCCTGTGCGATAGCCTGATAAGTCGCCTAGGTTTAAGGATTCAGCGACCACACCTTGTCCTGCGAAAGCAGCATCGCCATGAATCAACACACCCATCACCTGCCGTCGTGCATTATCTTTGCGCCTACATTGACGCGCACGCACACTGCCCAAGACAACAGGTGAAATGATTTCAAGGTGAGATGGGTTAAAACCAAGGGATAAATGTACAGTGCCCTTTTCGGTGCTAATATCCGATGAAAACCCCATATGATATTTGACATCACCAGCACCACTTTCGGCATCTGCAAACTTGTTACCTTCAAATTCCGCAAAAATATCGCTGAGAGATTTTCCCAAGATATTGGCAAGCACATTTAGCCGGCCACGGTGTGCCATACCTAAAATAATTTCTTTTACACCTTTGCCACCAGCCCGCTGAATAAGGTTGTCCAACATAGGGATAAGGCTTTCACCACCTTCCAGAGAGAAACGTTTTTGCCCTGTGTAACGTGTATGCAAAAAGCGTTCAAACTCTTCGGCTTTCATAACCATGCTGAAAATATGTTTGCGTTGTTCGGCGTTAAACTGTGGGGTGGAGCGCGCCCCTTCCAGCTTGTGTTGTAACCAATTACGTCGCGCGGTATCACTGATATGCATCAATTCGGGTGCAATATGTCCACTGTAAGTTTGTTTTAAAAGCGATAAAATTTCACGTAAGGGTAGTTGCGCGGGGGCCACCAAATCACCCGTTGGAAAAGGCGTGTCCAAGTCTGCTTCACTTAATCCATAATAAGCAAGCTCCATATCAGGTGCAATATGAGGGGGGTTGAGCTTCAGCGGGTCTAAGTCTGCACGTAAATGCCCGTGCATACGCCATGCATTGATAAGATAAAGGGCGCGCGAGGGGTATTCTATATCGTATAAATCTGTTGATACATCCGCTTTTTTTACCGTAGGTTTTTGCGGTTTTGTTGCTGGCATTTCTTGTTTTTTTACCACATGGTTTGTGGTGGTTATACGCATGTCCTGCTTAAGTTTTGTTAATGCCTCAGCGTGTGAGGTTAAAGAAATTTGTGTACTGTGTGATTCGGGCAACATAGCCTCCTTATGCGGTGAATCATGTGATGGCTAACCTGTAGCGTATATCAAAACCAACGCATAAGAAAGCGGACAATCCGTCGTGTTCCTTCTGAGAATAATTTATCCGTATAAAAGCTGCCCGCAATGCGTTTGTTCACTTCGGCAAGGGTTGGGTAGGGCGCAATGGCTGATGCCATCGCCCCAATTTTCATTTTTTGCGAAATGGCTAGAATCCAAGGTTGAATTAATTCGCCAGCGTGTAAACCCACAATGCTTGTGCCTAAAATTAAACCTTTGGCTGTGACCACCACCTTGACTAGACCTTCAGTGCGCTGCTCAGCTTGGGCTCTATCGTTTTCGGTGAAATCCCATTTGAGGATACGTACCTCTGTACCTTGTGCTTTGGCATCGGCTTCGGTTAAACCCACGTGTGCCAGTTCGGGGTCAGTATACGTCACCCAAGGTACGGCGGAATAATCCACTTTGGCAGGTATTTTGAACAAGATATTACGAATAATAATACCCGCTTGATATGCCGCCATGTGGGTAAACTGATAAGGGCCTGCGACATCACCAATGGCAAATATTTTTTTGTTACTGCTTCGCAAACGTTTATCCACTTCAATACCGCGTGGCGAGTACGTTACGTTTGCCGCTTCAAGATTTAAGACGTCCACATTGGCTTTGCGCCCTGTGGCAATCAATAAATGTGAACCCTGAATATCGCACACTTTTGTGTCGCTCCCATCACCTTCATCAAAGAAAGCGTGGATGCCATCATCATGCTGTTCAAAGCGAAGGTTGTTCACGCCCTCGTGAAAGTTGATGCCCTCTTTGCTTAAATGTTTAATCACCACGGATGTTAAATCAGGGTCATCTTTAGCCAGTAGTTTCATCACTTCAATCACAGTCACTTTTGCACCCAATCTGCGATGGCCTTGAGCCAGTTCAATGCCAATCGGCCCACCACCAATGATAATAAGGTGTTCAATTGGCAATGTGTTGTTAAAAATATTCTCATTGGTGAAGTAGGGAACATCATTTACACCATCA
>JAUZQX010000153.1 GCA_030950765.1 Ghiorsea sp. | reverse complement strand
TGGTGTTGAAGCAATTTTGTCTTCAGCAAGCGCATGTGCCTTGGAAATCAAAGAATATGCACATTTACTCAAACATGACCCTGAATATGCTGAAAAAGCCAAAATTATTTCTGAGAAAGCCAAGGATTTGGTGGAAGTGTTAAGTGCAGAAGATTTGTCTGCATTCCAACTGAAAATACCCCAGCGCATTGCCTTTCATGCACCGTGTACCTTGCAGCATGGTCAGCAATTAAATGGTAGTGTGGAGCATCTGTTACAATCTGCGGGTTATGAACTCATGCCTGTGGCAGATGGTCATTTATGTTGTGGTTCTGCAGGTACATATTCGATATTACAGCCTGAACTTTCGAAAACCTTGAGGGATAATAAGGTGGAAAACTTAATGCGGCATAAGCCGCAAATCATAGCCACAGCCAACATAGGGTGTTTGCATCATTTGGCAGCTGGTGCTAATGTGGAAGTAGTACATTGGGTGACTTTACTGAACACTGAGGGCTAACTATGAAATACACACTTCTGTTTTTAGCTTTTTGTATGTTGCCAAGCGTGGTTCAAGCCAAGGAGTGTGTGTATATTAACTCATATCATGCTGGTTATGCTTGGAGTGATGCGATTGAGCAAGTGGTGCGCCAAGGTTTGCAAGGGCAGTGCCATTTGACGGTGTTTTATATGGATACCAAACGCCATACTTCAGAAGTTTATGGTCAGCAGAAAGCGTTGGAAGCCAAACAACTCATCACACGTATTCAGCCTGATGTTGTGTTGGTCTCTGATGATAATGCTTCCAAATATCTGGTGAAACCGTATTACAAAAACAGCGCTATTCCTTTTGTGTTTTGTGGTATCAACTGGGCAGCAGAGGTTTATGGTTATCCCTATGACAATGCAACGGGTATGATTGAAGTCTCGCCCATTCAAGCCGTTTTACGTGCGGCACGAGAAACATTGGGTGATGTGAAAGATGTATTGTTTATTGGCGTAAAGGGTGTGGCGACGGATAATAAAGAGTTTGTTTGGTTGAAGAAAATATATGCTCACGAAGATGTGCGCGTACAAGCAATATTTGTTCATGATGTGGAAACATGGAAACAAGCATATTTGGCAGGGCAGTCGGCAGATATGATTGTGTTGAACAATGTTGCAGGTATTGCAAATTGGAACCCACAAGAATTACAACGCTTTGTGCAGCAACATGCCCAAACATTAACCGTCACTACATATGATTTCATGACACCGTACACCATGTTTGCGATGACAAAAGTGGCACAAGAGCAAGGGGATTGGATGGTGCAGTTGGCAAAACATGTGTTGCAAGGCAAGACCTTGCGCCGTATTCCCGTGGTTGCCAATCGGCGCTGGGAGACGTTTGTTAACCTGAACCTTTTAAACCAAGCACATATACAGCTTCCAGCAGACATTCTATTTAAAGCAGTGAGGGTCTTACCGTGAAAGCAGAGTCTCACCCAGTATTGCTGATTAGCTTCATATTGGGTGGAGTGCTTACAGTTGGAATGATGTTTTTTTCTTTTATGTATTTATTGGGTTTGGAGAAAAACAAGTTTGAGCAATATCATAACCATATGATTGAACATGTTGAAATGCGCATGGCTCAAATACGCAATGAGCTGCATGGGTTGGCGGCATCACTTTATGCGGCAAATGGTGTTGAAAGCAATACCTTACGTTTGAATGTAGAACATTTGTTTGCCAAGTATGACTTTTTTTCAACAGTGGTTTTTGCGCCCAAAATTTTACAGGCGCAACGTGTTGCCTTTGAAGCAGAAATGCATGATGCGGGTTTTATTGATTATAGCATAGGTTATGATGATGGTGCAGCGCGGCAGCCTTCACCTATGCGAGCCTCTTATTTCCCCGTTCGGTTTGTTGAGCCTTATGATGTATCTCATGTGCAATTATTAGGTCTAGACTTGCTTGGGCTACCTGAACTGGCGGCGACTTTGGATAAGGTAATCATACACGATGAGGATAAGTCGCTGGTTATGCAGTTGGGTGAGCAAATGCCAAGGTTATGGGTGTTTAAGGTATTGTATGCTGGTCACCTAGGGTTGTCGGATCCTTATTTCCAACAAAACCGAGCAGACTTGGTGAATGCGGTGCTTGGTGCGGGGTTGGATATAGAGAAGTTGTTGACTCCTTCATCTGTGCCCCATGATACCAGTGTATCTTTTGTGGTGCATCAGCCCGCAGAAAGCACCCCGCTCAGTTTTACCTTTTCTTCAGTGGCAGAACCTGCTTGGTGGTCAGGTTTTATGCTGCATCAAACATCAACGCAGCTGTTAGGGCAAGGCATTGAGGTGCAAACCTCACATGCTGTGTATTGGTTTAATCGTCATTTCTTATTTTTCTACTTGAGTGGCGCACTTGGTATTGGCTTAACCATTTTGCTGGTTATCACACTGCGGCAGTTGGTGGGTAGTGAGGAGAGAAAACGCGCTATTTTGGAGATGGCATCGGATGCCGTGATTAATTTCGACAGCCAGGGCAAAGTGTTGGATGTTAACCCTGCTGCGGAGAAGTTGTTTGCATGTCGTGCTGATCAACTTCAAGGTAAATATGTGTATGATTTATTTGCTTTTCCTGCATGGGAACAGCATGTGACAGATTTTGAGGGTTTTATGCACCAATACCCTGCTTTATTGGCGAGTGTGCAAGAGGTGAAGGCAGGTTTGTTGGCGGAGAAAGATAAATGCACAGAGGTGAGTATATCCAAGCTGTATGGGGTGGAGAGACATGCTTTGTTCACGCTGTTTGCTAGAGATGTTACCGAGCGGAACCGTTTGCAAAAACAATCTGAACATACACAACGCTTGGAAAGCTTGGGTGTACTGGCAGGTGGCATTGCCCATGACTTTAATAATTTGCTGACGGTGATTATGGGGCATGCAGGTATGGCAATGCAAAAGACAAAACATGAGCCGAAGTTGCAGCAACACTTACAGCATGTGGTTAAGGCAAGTGAAAATGCTGCAGCACTGTGTGAACAAATGCTTGCTTACTCAGGTAAGGGTGCATTTTTTGTAAAACGCTTGGATATTTCGCAAACGGTGCAGAGTATATCGCAATTGTTATCGGCGACGGTGAATAAGGTGGTTCGTATAGAGTTGGATTTGATGTCAAATTTACCCAAAGTAAAAGGGGATGAAGGGCAAATTCAACAGGTGATTATGAATTTGATTATTAATGCATCAGAAGCTATTTCTGAACAGCAAGGTGTGGTGCGGGTGCAAACAAGCAAAGTAAACTTAAATCAAGTGATGATTGAAGGTTTGGTTGAGGCTGAGACCATGCAGGCAGGGGAATATGTGAAGTTGATGGTTGAAGACACAGGTTGTGGTATGGATAGAGACACGCTACAAAAAATATTTGATCCATTTTTTACCACCAAGTTTACAGGTCGGGGTTTAGGCATGAGTGCAGTATTGGGTATCATACGGGGGCATCATGGTGGTTTACATGTGGTGTCTAAAGTTGGTGAAGGTACTGTGTTTGAGGTGTTTTTTCCTGTGATTCAGGAGCAGCCTTTGCATGTTTAAATGGGTCTCAAATTATATGGCAATATTAACCTTAGCAGGTGCTGTTGCAGCATATTTTTTTCCGCCTTTGTTTTTATTGGTAAAAGATTATTTTTTGTGGTTGTTTGCTGTGACTATGTTTGCGGTAGGGCTGGTGTTACCGCTGGATGAAGCCAAACAAGCATTGCGTAAGCCGCAGCACATTGTTATTGGGGTAGTAAGCCAGTATACTATTATGCCTTTGCTTGGTTTTGCCGCCGCATCGGTGTTGGTGGCTTTGGATTATCCAGCTGCATTGGCGCTTGGTTTTATTATTGTGGGCTGTGCGCCAGGAGCAATGGCATCGAATGTGATGACTTATCTTGCAGGTGGTGCGGTTGCCTTTTCTATTGGTATGACGCTGGTTGCTACCATGCTTTCGCCGTTGTTAACGCCTGCCTTGATGCAATGGTTGGGTGGAGTGTGGTTGCCGATTCCCTTTTGGCCTATGATGCAGACCATATTCTTGATTGTGGTGCTTCCTTTATTTGTCGCCATGCTGATTAAACCCAAATTGAAACCTTGGCATATGCAGATTGAAACCATTGCCCCCGCGTTGGCATCACTCGCCATCATTATTATATGTAGTTATGCAGTGGCAGCCAATCAGGAGCGCATTGCACAATTGACGGCATGGGTGGTCGTGCTGGTGGTGTTGGTCAATGCTTTGGGTTATGTGTTTGGTTATATCGTGGCAACAATCGCTTCATTTCATCGCAGTTATAAGATTACATTG
>JAUZQX010000152.1 GCA_030950765.1 Ghiorsea sp. | reverse complement strand
CATGGCATTGGATTGTGTACCGCCGTAGGAAATAAGAGTGCTATACGTTTCTGAGGGTGTTTGAATTAAGCTGTAAAGTTTACGGTATTTGTTGCCACTGAGTAGCGGGTCAATCAGCTCATCACGTTTGACGAAGCAATCTAACCCTTGAAAGTGAAAAGGTGTAACGTCGCTTAACATTTATACTTTTTGTTCAAATAAGCGGTGAATACCTGTGGGTACTGCCAAACCTTCCCATGATTTAAACCATTGCCCATTGCCTTGGGGTTCTTCTTCTTGGTTTTTTAAATACAGATGAACCTTTCTATGGGTGAGTTGGTGAATATAGTCGGGTTGTTGCGTGGGTTTTGCATCTAACTCTTGAATGGGTGGTGTCCAAAGCCCTGCCCAAATACCACTTTTCGGGCGTTGCTCTAGCCAAATGCCATGTTTTTCATGTTGAAATAGATGGACTTGCCAGAATACATGTTTGACTTTAATGCTTGAAAGCTTTTTGGGTGCTTCTGTAAACGCAGACAAACAGTTTTGCTGCATGGGGCAGGCGGCACAACCTCGTTTTTTTGCACCGCAAAGTGTTGCGCCCAACTCCATCATGGCTTGGTTCCACAAATCAGGTTTATCCGTTTTATCTATCCAGCCTTGTGCAATGTTCCAAAGCTCTTTATCCGTCAATACCTTGTTTTCCCAAGATGATAAGACACGTTTGATATTGCCATCCAAGACTGGGGTGTGTGTTTGAAAGCAAAAAGATGAAATCGCACCTGCGGTGGATTGCCCAATGCCTTTTAGGCTAAGAATATCTTCAAATTTGTGAGGGAACTTCCCATCAAAGCTTTGTGCGATGTGTTGAGAGGATTCATGGATAAAACGCGCTCTGCGGTAATAACCTAAACCTTCCCACTGCTTGAACACATCATCAATATGTGTAGCAGCAAGGGTTTGCACATCAGGAAAAACTTCAAACCACGCGGTATATCGTGGCAATACAGTTTTAACTTGGGTTTGTTGCAACATGATTTCAGAAATCCAAATATGGTATGGGTCTGAGGTATGTCGCCAAGGTAAATCACGGGCATTGGCGTGATACCAATCGAGCAGGTTTGCGTTGACGGGCTTCAATTATAAACGGCGGAATACAGCGCGGTCTTCTACAACTTCAAAGACAAAGAAGAAGTTGGCACGTTCTAGTCCCCACGAGCTTGGTAATGGTTTGAAGGGTGCAGCGGCATGCACGGCAGCAATGGCACTATCATTTAAAGCGCGGCTAGGGCTGGGTTGTACGATTTTAATGCCAGCAAGTTCACCGTTATTTTCGATGGATACACGCATCAAAACACGGCGTTCGTTTTGGCTAAGTGCATTCATATGTTCGCCAGCAGGCTGCCATTGCTCTTCCAACGCCCGCACCAAACCTTGAGCATAAGGTGCATATTTGGCTTCACGGGTATTGATGCCAATGTCTGCTTCTTTGGATAAGAGTTGTTTCATACGCCGCTCGCGGTCGAACTCGCGGGAGAATTGGGTGAGCGCTGCCGAGGCAGGCATCAAGTTGGCAAGCGGGATGTAAGGCGTTGGTTTCGCGGTTGGTTTTTTGGCTGTTTTCGGCGTTTTGTTGGGTGTTAATAATGATGGAACATCGCTTTCGCGGCTTAGAATACGTGCGTTACGCTGATTTTGTTGTTGTGGAATGGCAGGTGTTTGTGGTTGCTGTGGTGTTAAAGGGCGAGGTTTCTGTTTGGGTTGTTGCTGTTGTGTTGCAGCACTGGGCGCACGGGCAGCTCTTGTTCTATCATCGTGGGCATTCATTTGTTGCCCTGCACTATTTTTATTGGAAATTGTTTTGGCATCCGATGGTGATGTTTTGGCAGTGGTTTGGCTGTCATCAAGCAATACAACATCCATGATGGGTGGTGTTTTCTTTTTGCTGATTGGAATTTCAGATTTTGTTGTTGTAATTAGCCAAGCTAAAAATAGGTGTACGGCAAGCGAAGCAACCAGCGCAAGCATAAGCTTTCGTTTATTTATGCGCCAATCCATGATTTCAAGTGCTGAGTTTGCGTACATATGACTAAGCTTAGCCTTTAAGGGCTGCGATGCCAGTTTTGATGCGTTTTAGTGTTTCTTCTTTACCCAATAAACCCAGTGTGACATCAATGGGTGGGGATACAGGCACACCTGCAATCAAAATACGAATGGGTTGCGCGAGTTTGCCCATGTTTACACCTTCAGCTTCACAAATATCAGCAATCCATTGGTGTGCCGCTTCGCCAGACCAGTCTTCTGCTTCAGCTTTAGACATGAATGTATCTAACAAAGCCCAAGTGCCTTCTTTAAAATTCTTTTTCACTGCTTTTTCTTGGTATTCGGTTGGTGCGACATAAAACATACGTGCGCCATCAGCAAGCTCGATAATATTTTTACTGCGCTCTTGTAAGGCAGGAATAACATCCACCAAATCCGCACCGTTTGTTGTGTCTATTTTGAGGAAATAATTCACCTCATCGACCAAATCCTCAGGGTTGGATGCTTTAATCCAGTGTGCATTGAGCCAATCAAGTTTATCTTGATCGAAGCGTGATGGGCTTGCGCCTACGTGTGCCAAGTCAAAGTATTCGATGAGTTGGGCTTGGCTAAATACTTCATCATCACCATGCGACCAACCCAAGCGAGCCAAATAGTTGTTTACTGCATGCGGAAGATAACCTTTTTCACGGTACTCTGTGATGGCAATCGAGCCATGGCGTTTGGACATTTTTGCGCCATCAGCACCATGGATGAGTGGAATATGGGCAAATTGTGGCACATTCAAACCGAGCGCCTCATACATTTGAATTTGACGTGGCGTATTGTTCAAATGGTCAGAGCCGCGCACCACATGGGTGATACCCATATCTGCATCATCAACCACCACGGCAAGGTTGTAAGTGGGTGTGCCATCGGTGCGTTGAATGATTAAATCATCCAGTTCTTCATTGGGGAAACATACATCACCCAGCACCAAATCTTTGACCCAAGTTTCGCCATTTTCGGGAGATTTAAACCTAACCACGAATGGGGATCGCTCTGATTGAGCAGGCGCATCAGTCAAATTGCGGCAAGTGCCATCATACATGGCTTTTTTGCCTTCAATGCGTTGCTTTTCGCGCATGGTATCCAATTTTTCTTTGCTGCAATAACATTTATAAGCTTTGCCTTCATCCAAAAGCTGGTTGACGGCTGCAATATGTTTGTCTTGCCTTGCGCCTTGGAAGATAGGTTCGCCATCCCAGTCTAACCCTAGCCACTTCATACCATCAAGGATGACTTGAGTTGCTTCATCGGTGCTGCGTTCTTTATCGGTATCTTCAATGCGCAAGACAAATTCGCCACCAAAATGGCGGGCATAAAGCCATGAGAATAGGGCAGTGCGTGCGCCGCCGATGTGTAACATACCTGTAGGGGATGGGGCAAAACGTGTTTTTACAGTCATTGGTTGTGTTCCTTAGATATTTTTAAGATTTAATACGGTGGATTAACGGCGTGGGCGATAGTATTGTGCTTTTTTGGCTTTCCAAAAGGCGCGGTATTCTTCGGCGGACACTTCATCGTCATCATTGGTGTCCATTTCATAAAAACGTTCGCCCATGCGTTGTAAAACCATCATTTCATACTCTTCAAACGATACGCCTTCAGATTCATCAAAGTCGAGTTCCATAAACTTTTCAACGATTTTGTCGGTCGCAGACAATATTTCAGATGTCGCCGTTTGCGGCATCATCATGCCCATAAAAGCCAAAAAAAACAAAGTAAAACGCATAAAATCACCTCTGTTGTGTAGGTAAACTGTTTACCCTTTAACAAAAGTCGGCATCATAGCCGTGATTTTATCGGCTGACGAGGGGATTATGCAACAGTATTTAGATTTTATGCGTGATGTACATGAAAATGGCACAATCAAAGGCGACAGAACAGGCACAGGCACGCGTTCCGTGTTCGGCAGGCAGCTTAGATTTGATTTAAGCCAAGGTTTTCCGCTGGTAACCACTAAAAAGGTGCATTTAAAGTCGATTATCCATGAATTATTATGGTTTCTCAAAGGCGACACCAAAACGGCATATTTAAAAGAAAACGGCGTAAAAATTTGGGA
>JAUZQX010000151.1 GCA_030950765.1 Ghiorsea sp. | reverse complement strand
TGATGTTCGCCAACGCCTCATTTATATTTTAAAACCCGATGGCAAAAAGGGACTACGCCTGCAGTTTGAATCTGTTCGCCTGCTCAAGAATGACAAATATGGTAAAGCCACGCCTTATTCCTGTAAAAGCATCTTAATTCGTAGTGTGCCACGCTATATTTTATCCATGGATGAGCGTATTTTACGTGATGCTGCCAATAGTTTTTCAGCAACGGGTGATACCATTCGTTTGGAAGGTGTTGCAGGCGCTGAAATGCTGGAGCGTGTGATTAAAACAGGGCGCTGCCACTGGTGGGATAAAGATAGAGAACCCTTAAACATGGGTGATAAACGCCCGGGCGAATGGTTTTGGGATATGGATGCCCAAGGCGTACAGACGCTCAGTTTACGCACAGTGCCTGAAGCCATGTTGCTACCGCTCTCACCACCCCACTACCTCGATATTTCGCAGAATACATGTGGTGAAATTGAGCAACCCTGCTCTACCGAACAAACCCGTGAACTGCTTAACTTTTTACCCTTAAAACCACAAGATATCACCGACAATACGGATGACGTTTTATTTCCTCAACTTCCTGCGTTTATTCCTCAGCCTGAGCGTTTGCAGCTCAAACGAGAAACCATTCAGCCCACCACTGTTCTTGTCTTTGATTCGCTCGCCATTCACTCCAGTATATATGGTCAATATTTTGATGGTTTGGATGTTTGGTTTGAATATGGCGACGAACAAACCAAATTTGGTGATACAGATGAACCTGTTCGCAGTAAACAAGATGGTCACCTGATTGAATATATTCGCGACTTAGACTTCGAAAAACAAGCCATGATTCAACTGCTTGCCCGTGGTGTGACTTCAACATCACGTGCGATGAGCATCAAATTGAAAAAAGCAGGGGTACTGCCAAGTTTTACGCTGGTGGACAACGACTGGATCACCTTTATGGCAAAAACAGTACCTGCATTGGAAGAAGAAGGTTTCCGCATCGAAATCGGCGAACGTTTCCGCTACAACTTGCTCACCGCCTCCAGCTTCAACCTCGGTGTTGCAGGTGAAGGACTTATGGGCACAGCTGAATTCACAGCGACCATGGATAATGGTGAGTCCATTGATTTGATTGATGCTATTGCCGCATGGATTAAAGAAGAGCCCGAACGTTTATCTGATGCTATGCTCAATACCATTAAAGACGTTGAAAACGTGCCTCTACCATTGGTAGATGGACGCATGTTGTCTATCCCTGGAAGTATGTTGTTCAGTATCCTCAAGCATATGATGGAGCTTTTTGCGACCACAGGTATCACAGAGAAAGAAGTCTCTGGCGTGCAAATGCTTGCCATCAAACAAGATTTGGAAAAACACGAAAAAGTCAAAATAAAAGATGATAAAAAATGGTTAGACATTGTGGGCAGCTTGGTCAACACCAAAGAAAGTTTGGTTATTGAGCCACCCCAAGGGCTAAATGCAGAGCTTAGAGATTATCAACGTGAAGGTTTGAATTGGTTGCAGATGATGATGCGCACAGGCGTACACGGTATTTTAGCCGATGATATGGGGTTGGGTAAAACCATTCAAACCCTCGCCTGCATACTCAAAGAAAAAGAAGAAGGTCGCCTCAAACATCCTGCACTGGTCATTGCCCCCACAAGTTTGATGCACAACTGGCGTATGGAAGCACAAAAGTTTACGCCTGACTTAAAAGTATTGGTCTTGCATGGTGCTCACCGCGCACGCTATTTTGATAATATTGCACAATACGATCTTGTGCTTACCACCTACCCTTTATTACCCCGTGATGCAGGGTTTCTTATTGATGAGCCATACCACATGCTGATTCTGGATGAAGCACAAAATATCAAAAACCCACGAGCCAAAGCCTCACAATTGGTGCGTGAATTTAATGCTCGCCACCGTATTTGTTTAACAGGCACACCGATTGAAAACCATTTGGGTGAACTTTGGGCGCAGTTTGATTTCTTGATGCCAGGTTATCTGTACGACCAAAAGAACTTTGGCAATTTGTTCCGTAAACCCATTGAACAAGATGGCAGCGAATCACGCCAAGATGCACTGAATATTCGGGTTCGCCCATTCCTCTTGCGCCGTATGAAAGAAGATGTGGCAAAAGAATTGCCTGCCAAGAGTAATATTGTGCGCAGTGTTGAGCTTGAAGGTGGGCAGCGCGCCTTGTATGAAAGTGTACGTCTTGCCATGCAGAAAAAAGTGCGCGACTCGGTTGCCGCTATGGGTGTGGCGAAAAGCCAAATTATTGTGCTTGATGCCTTGATGAAAATGCGCCAAGTATGTTGCGACCCACGTTTGGTTAAACAAATGGATACCGATGGTATTCCATCTGCCAAAACAGATATGCTCAAAGAAATGTTGCCCGAAATGGTCGAAGAAGGTCGCAAAATTCTTCTTTTCTCTCAATTTGCAGAAATGTTGCGTTTGATTGAAAGCTTATGCGATGAATTAGGCTTACCTTACGTGAAACTTACAGGGCAAACTCGCGACCGTATCACCCCTGTAGAACAGTTCCAAAATGGTGAAATACCTATCTTCCTCATCAGCCTTAAAGCAGGTGGCACAGGACTAAACTTAACCGCTGCAGACACCGTGATTCACTTCGACCCATGGTGGAATCCAGCAGCCGAAGACCAAGCCACAGACCGCGCACACAGAATTGGTCAAGACAAACCCGTGTTTGTCTACAAACTGACCACCATAGGCACAGTGGAAGAAAAAATCCTCGACATGCAAGAGCGCAAACGCGCACTCGCCAACAGTATTCACGGCAGCGGAAGCAAAGGCAGCGCCCTATGGACAGAAGCTGAACTGCAATCACTATTTGAACCGCTGTCAGACGTTGAGGAAGAACCAACGACCAAAGCAGCATAAACATTGACGCGTCAAATCATGTGAAAAACTTGTTTGCGTCTTAATATGCAATATCAAGGACACATATTATCTAGTTCGACAACAAGGAATATTAATTATGAGTGAACTTACATGGACAAAAGCCATAAACAAGGTATTGAGTTCGTCTACGATGCCTCTCCACTATAATGAAATTACAGAACGGATTATTTCTGATGGTTTACGGAAGAATCTTGGGGCTACCCCATCTGCAACAGTAAACGCAAAACTTGCTGTCTCTATTAAGCACGATGGTGATTCTTCACCATATATCCGTGTTTCAAAAGGCACATTCGCCATGCGTTCACAATCATCGAATGCACAAACAGTATCACCAAAACTCACACCAGAGATAACCGAATCAGAAGAACAATATGAAGTCATTACTTCATTCGGCATGTTTTGGAGGAAAGAAGCTATTGAGTGGAAGGCAACTCCTAAGCTACTTGGAATGCAACAAATTGGAGCGATACCTGTAGACTTCAACAAGCAACTAGGTATTTACCTCCTTTATGATGGTCGTGAAGTTATATACGTTGGTAGGTCTACAGAAAGACCATTGGGTAAAATGGTTGTACGAGCACACTTTAGACCGCTTGTCTGCATGTTGAGATAGGTTTTCATGGTTTGGGCTATTACCTGTTTCTGAGAAAGGAAGTATCGGGATACTACCAGATGCATATAGCGCGGCGAAAATAATCCCAGCATTAGAAGCTGTATTGATCGAAGCGCTTGAACCGCGCCAAAATAGAAAGCGTGGAGATGATTTGTCATCGGTAGAATATATTCAGAAAGTTGACCCCGAAATAGAAAAAAAGAAAATGAAAGCCACATTGGATGCTGCGCTTAATAAGCTATAAAATTGTCTAACAAAAGCCTCGAGAGGATATTCCGTTTCGCCCCACCACATCATGCAGGTCCTTAGGAGAGAAGTATGCCAATCAGTGAATTTGAATTAAAACGATGTAAGGTAAAGCTTAGTGCATTCATGGCTAAACATAGACCGCCTGTTCATATTAGAGCTGAAGTTGACCTTGATTATAAAATAGAAAATCAAAGTGTTAGTATTTTTGAAATCCGCCCTCAATGGGACAACCCAACAAAGAAAACTGAAATACCTATAGCCAAAGCCACATATATTAAGAAGCATAAACTATGGAAAGTTTATTGGCACAGGGCAGACTTAAAGTGGCATTCTTATGAACCTCAACCAACAGTTAAAATGTTTGAAGAATTCCTAGATATTGTTGGGGAAGATCAACATGCGTGCTTCTTCGGGTAAACAAACACCGAGTAAAAGCATCGAAAGGAACTTACGCACCCTCCCCCTCATTCAAGTCATTATTTCGGATAAGTATAGAAGATGTAAGACGTAGCATAGTCAGAAAACTCGAAATAAACTTTCTTTTCGCGCTTATCGGCAACCATATTTAGGTTTTCATCCAAAATACCATAACCAAAACGGTATGGACGTGGGGTATCATCAGTTGTGGATACGGCCGTGCTTAATTTATCAATTTCTAAGAAGCGTTTGACCAATTTATTGCCTGCATATACTTCCAACACGCCATTTACACCTGTCCAATTTTGCATTGCGCGACCAAACTTGTTTTGTGTTTCTTGGGTGCAACCTGCTAAAACGAATGTAAGTACAGCAA
>JAUZQX010000150.1 GCA_030950765.1 Ghiorsea sp. | reverse complement strand
TTTTCGGTGTTGACTACTATGCTGAACATGGTGTAACGCTTTCTTTTGCTTATGATAGTCAAAAAACTACTGTATCAAATGTAGCGACAACCGCAAAAGAAATTGGCTTGTTCACTCAGCTTAAATTCTAAACAACAGTTTTAAACTTCCTCAGAGTTTAATATCCTAGGAGAGCCATCAGCTGCAAAGCTGGTGGCTTTTTCTATTTTTGAAGGAAAAATACTTCACGCTTGTCATATCACTGTCACATTATGTTGTATAGTGTCACAAAACTTTATTGAACAAGGGAGTTCATCGATGAAGAAACAAATTTTTGCAATTGCAGCCGTTGCTGCAACATGCTTTACACTGGGTGCAAATATCGCCCACGCTGAAGAACGCATCCACATCGTGGGTTCGTCTACAGTGTATCCTTTTGCAAGTTATACTGCAGAAGAGTTCGGGCAAACTACCCGTTATAAAACACCTGTGATTGAGTCAACAGGGTCTGGCGGCGGCATGAAGCTTTTCTGTGCTGGTGATGGCTTAAACACACCAGATATCACCAATGCTTCTCGTCGTATGAAAGCAAAAGAGTTTAAATTATGCGCTAAAAATGGCGTAAACGACATCACAGAAGTTGTGATTGGTTTTGATGGTATTGCCATTGCACAATCCAAAGCAAACAAAGGAATTAACTTAACACGCAAACAAATCATGTTGGCTGTTGCTGCTGAAGTGCCAAACAAAGCTGGTACTGCATTGATTCCTAACCCTTACCACAAGTGGAATGAAATTGATGCTTCATTGCCAAACCGCCCTATTATCTTTTACGGTCCTCCAACATCTTCTGGTACACGTGATGCATTCCAAGACTTGGTCATGAAGCACTTGACCAAACACATGGATGTTTATACTAAACTGTACAAAGCAGACAAAAAGAAAAACAAAAAGTATAAAAAATACAAAACTATTCGTACTGACGGCGTATATGTACCATCAGGTGAAAATGATAACTTAATCGTGCAAAAATTGATTAAAGACAAAAATGCATTTGGTATCTTTGGTTATTCATTCCTTGAAGAAAACTCAGACCGTGTATCTGCAGCAAGCATCGAAGGCGTTCAACCTGAACCAGATGCAATCTCTTCAGGTAAATACCCTGTGTCTCGTTCTTTACAATTCTACGTCAAAAACGACCACTTGAAGAAAGTGAAAGGTATGCAAGAATATATCAACCTATTCGTAAGCGAAGATATGATTGGTAGAGATGGCAACCTAACTGACATTGGTTTGATTCCATTGCCAGATGCACGCCGCGAAAAAGCACGTCATGACACTTCAGTACACAAAAAATTAACTTTGGCTGATTTGAAATAATCAACCAAGCTTAATCGTTCAGCCTTATAAAAGTACCACTTGATAAACTTTCAGGTGGTACTTTTTTTATGGCACGCTAGCCTTCCTTGCGAAGTGTAAATCACAAATAGTAGGTGTTATTTTGAACATATTTGATTTCATGGTAAACAGTATTTTGATTCTGTCTTTAATGTCAGTCATCAGCGGCTTTTTTATCCTGCAACATGTGAAAAAGAAAAGCCTTAACTCACGTTGGCACTCTTTACCCGCTTATTATGCATGGTTTGCTGTTCTTTGGATGGTTGTGCCTGCATTATGCTTATTCTTCTTTTCATCCGTCCTACATTTATTACATCTTTATGATGTAGGTGCATCTTTTTTAATCCCTAGCACTATCTTGCTGACACTTTGGGGCACTTGGCGAGGTCTTAAACAAATCAACCCTGAGCTTAAAGCCCGCGAAAGCGTTGAAAAAGTTATTCGTGTTTCATTGGTTTTAGCTGCATCCATTTCAATTTTAACCACCATTGGCATTGTTTTAGCCATTATTTTCGAAGCCATGCAGTTTTTCCATATTGTAAGCGTGTGGGAGTTCATCACAGGCACACATTGGGCACCTGATGATGCCACAGATGGCAATACGCAAGGCATGTTTGGCTCTATCCCTGTGTTTGCAGGCACATTTATGATTACCATTATCGCCATGTGTGTAGCTGTTCCTATTGGTATCTTATCCGCAGTTTATATGTCGGAATATGCCAGTGAGAAAGTACGCAACACGGCAAAACCTGCTTTGGAAATCCTCGCTGGTGTGCCTACCGTTGTTTATGGCTTCTTTGCTGCGATTACCGTCAGCCCGCTTGTGGTTAAGTTTGCCGATGCCGTTGGTTTGCATGCCGATTACACCAATGCTTTAACGCCAGGCATTGTCATGGGCATTATGATTATTCCTTTTATTTCATCGCTTTCTGACGATGTGATTCGTGCCGTACCCCGAAGCTTGCGTGATGCATCCCTTGCTTTGGGTACAACCATGTCTGAAACCATTGTTCGTATCGTTTTGCCCGCTGCACTGCCAGGTATTATTGCAGCATGCCTATTAGGTATCTCACGCGCATTGGGTGAAACCATGATTGTAGTGATGGCGGCAGGCCTGCGCCCCAACCTCACCTGGAACCCTTTGGAAGGCATGACAACCGTGACTGTGCGTATTGTTGATGCCTTAACAGGTGATCAAGCCTTTGATTCACCTGAAACCTTATCAGCATTTGGTTTAGGTTTGGTATTATTAATTATCACATTGATGTTAAACGTCTTGTCGATTTATGTTATTCGTCGATTCAGGAGCCAATATGAGTAAGCAGGTTTTAGCTAACATGAAAACCAACAAACGATTACGCAAGCGTTACCGCAAAGAAAAGCTCTTTAAAGGCTCTGCTATTTTTGCTTTAAGTTTGGCGGCTGCATTTTTGGTATTCTTTTTTTACAATATCATCAACCAAGGTTATTCAGCACTTGTGCAAGCGCAAATCCTTGTTGATGTTCAGTACAATGAAGCTTCACACAAAAGTTATCGTAAAGCGATTGATAAATCTTATCGTAAAATTGTGAGCCGCGGCTGGTTACGCACATTACCAATATACATGGAAGACCACCCCGAGGTGATGAATACCGTGCGTAATGAGTGGGTTGTTGCCACAGCAGATGTAGATCAATACCTCAAAGGCAAATCCAACCGACTTAAAGACAAACAAAAAAGACAAATCGATAAACTTCAAGAAGAAGGTAAGGTGAAGCTTAGCTTCAACTCCAATTTCTTTACCAATGGCGACTCTAAAATGGCTGAACTTGCAGGCATCAAGTCTGCCCTTGTTGGCTCCATATACGTGCTCATTGTAACCTTACTTGTCGCTTTACCCATTGGCGTAATGACGGCCATTTATCTGGAAGAGTTTGCCCCAGATAATCGCCTTACCCAAGTTATTGAGGTAAACATCAATAACCTGGCTGCCATTCCATCCATTCTTTTTGGTTTGCTTGGTTTAGCTATTTTTATCAACTTCTTCGGTGTGCCCCGATCTTCAGCCTTGGTGGGAGGTCTAACCTTAGCCTTGATGACATTACCCGTCATTATTATTACCACACGCGCAGCTTTGCGTGCTGTGCCTCACACGATTCGTGAAGCAGCGTATGGTTTGGGTGCTTCAAAGTGGCAAACCGTATGGCACCATACCCTACCTTTGGCTTTACCAGGTATTTTAACAGGTTCTATCATTGGTTTAGCCCAAGCCATGGGTGAAACAGCCCCCCTACTCATTATTGGTATGATGGCATATATTCCAGATACACCAACAGGTTTTACTGAAGTAGCTACAGTGCTACCCGCTCAGATTTTCACATGGGCAGGTGAATCTATTCGAGCATACGAAGAACGTACAGCCGCTGCAATTCTTGTACTCTTGAGCTTACTGCTTTCGATGAACAGTCTTGCTGTATGGTTGCGTAAACGATTTGAAACAAGGTGGTAAGATGAACACATCAAAAATTAACATCCAAGACCTAAAACTATGGTATGGCACCGAGCAAGCCTTACATGGTATTAACTTGGCGATTGCAGATAAAAAAATCACAGCATTTATTGGCCCATCTGGTTGTGGTAAATCAACACTTCTGCGTTGTATGAATCGCATGAATGACCATATCTCATCATGTCGTATTGAAGGCGAGGTCACACTGGATGACAAAAATATTTACGCGCCAGATGTTGATGTTGTACAACTACGCACCCACGTTGGCATGGTATTTCAAAAACCTAACCCTTTCCCCAAAAGTATTTATGAAAACATCGCCTATGCACCAAGCATTCATGGTATCGCCAAAAAAGGCGTTGAAATGGATGAACTTGTCGAAACTGCCTTGAAAAAAGCATCATTATGGACTGAGGTCAAAGATAAATTACACCAGTCTGGAACAGCCTTATCAGGTGGTCAACAACAGCGTTTATGTATTGCACGTACCATTGCCATTAAACCTGATGTTATTTTAATGGATGAACCTTGTTCCGCCCTAGATCCAATCGCATCAGCAAAAATTGAAGAGCTTATGGATGAGCTTAAAAGTGAATTTACCATTATTATT
This sequence comes from Ghiorsea sp., assembly GCA_030950765.1. Taxonomy (GTDB): domain Bacteria; phylum Pseudomonadota; class Zetaproteobacteria; order Mariprofundales; family Mariprofundaceae; genus Ghiorsea. The sequence continues at coordinate 4,669 of JAUZQX010000150.1, read as the reverse complement.
GTTACGCACAGCATGCAACAAGCGGCACGTGTATCCGACAACACAGCATTCTTTTATATGGGTAACTTGATTGAATTTGGAGAAACTTCGTCTCTCTTTAGCCAACCCCAACAGCAGCAAACAGAAGACTATATTACTGGTCGATTTGGTTAGGAGAATATTATGCCACATACACTTAGTCGTTTTGATGATGAACTGAATGAGTTACACCAACTCATCAACACCATGTTTAAAATTACACGCAAAAATATTAAACAAAGCCTAACTTCAATTTTTACTGCCGATTCAGCCATGGCAGAACAAGTGATTGCACGTGATGAAGTGGTCAATGCCTTAGAGCTTAAAATTGATGAGTTGGCACGAACGTTGATTATTCAATTTCAACCAGCAGCATCAGATTTGCGCGTTGTATTCTCAGCTACAAAAATCGTTACTGACTTAGAGCGCATGAGTGACCTAGCAACCCAATTGGCACGCAATGCTTTGAACATGGATGGTTTTATTCCTCGTAAATCAACATCAATTCCAGTGATGCGTGAATTGTTACTGGAACAAGTCAAAAATACCCGCAAAGCTTATATCAAAAATAATGTTCAACTGGCAAAAAAGGTTATTGAACAAGATATGTTGTTAGATGATTCCTACGAAAACTGTCAACGTGTTTTGTTAACGCGTATGGCTGAAGACCCTTCTATCATCAGCCAATCCATTGCTTTGACCAATATTGCTAAAGTGATTGAACGCATTGGTGATCATGCAAGTAACATTGCTGAAATGATTATTTACTCATCCAGTTCTCATGAAGTTCGTCACTTAAGCATTGAAGAATTGAATGATGTACTTGAAGATGAAGAAGACTAAAATACTGTGCAAGTGAAAGGTATCAACATAATGCGACACTTGCATTCTTGCGACTTATCGTCGAAAATATAATACATACTTAGACACCATAAAGGACAAACCATGCCGTTACATACCATGAAACGCTTTGATGAAGAGCTGGATGAATTAAAGACACATATTCTTGCTATGGGTGGGTTGGTTGAGCGCGCAATTGAAAATGCTGTGAAATCTATGCTTGAGCAAAATGAAGAGCTGGCGCTCAAAACCCTAGAACGTGATAAAGCTATCAATGCTTTAGAAGTGCAATGTGATGAAATGACACGTGAAATGTTGGTACGAAGACAGCCTGCAGCAGGTGACTTGCGCTTTATTATGGGGATTATCAAGCTGGTAACAGACTTAGAACGCATGGGTGACTTAGCTGCAGGTATCGCACAAGGCATGTTACGCGCTGAAGAAAACCCTCCCCGCAACTTTTCGAACTTGGACATCATGGGCGAAAAAGTCGTGCGCCAAGTCAACCGTGCACTAGATGCCTTTTCACGAGGTGACACGGAGCTTGCCATGCTCGTGATTGAGAAGGATGCTGGTATTGATATACTATATAAACGTATGTATCGAGAAATGCTAACTTATATGATGGAGGACCCACGTGTGATTGGTTCATCCATTATTTTGTCTAATGTGGCAAAAAACCTTGAGCGCATCGCCGATCATGCTACAAATATTGCCGAAATGGTGATTTATATGGAACGTGGGCACGATATTCGCCATGTCGACCACGAAGCCGCAGCACGTTTGCTCTCAGGTGAAGATAATCATTAAAAACCAAGTGATTGGCGAACCTGTTCTGCAGTAACCCCATTTTCCCGCAAGGCTTGTAATGCGGGTGAACCTTTGCTTTTTGCTAAACGGACACCTTCATTATTCGTAATCAAAACATGATGCAAATATTGGGGTGATTTATAACCCAACAAGCGCTGCAACACATGATGAACGGGAGTGCTACTGCGTAAATCTTCACCACGAATAACATGTGTTATGCCTTGCTCTGCATCATCAACAACCACACACAAATGATAACTAAACCGAATATCCTTGCGTCCAATAATCACATCACCGATATCCAATACATTAAACAAATGTTTATGCCCTTGAACATCTTGCCAAGCACACAGCTTCCCTACTCTTTCAAACACAGTCTGGCAGTCCAAACGCCATGCGTACGGCATATTTAACATCTGTTGTTGTCGAAGCTCTGTAGCTAGGTGTTTACAAGTGCCTGGGTAAGCTTCCAAACAGTGTTCTGTCTTTAAATGACGGTTCACTTTTTGGCTTGCTAAGGTTGCATTCACCTGTTTTCGAGTGCAAAAACATGGATACAATACATCCATATCTATCAATTGTTGCAGCGCCTGTTCATATAAAACTAAACGCTGTTGTTGGAAAGATACCACATCAAAGCTTATACCTAACCACGTCAAATCATCGAGCATTTGTTTACTAAATTTAGGTTTACAACGTGTGAAATCAATGTCTTCAACACGCAAAAAGAGCGCTGCATCATGCTTCTTTGCCCATTGTTCGCATACCAAAGCGGAATAGGCATTACCAAGATGTAATAAACCCGTTGGTGATGGCGCAAAACGCGTTTTCTTCAAACCTAACCTTAGCTTGTCAATGTGGGAACAGTGAAAATCGTTTGTCCTTCTTTCACTCGTTCAGGGCGAAGCAAGGCATAAATATTATCACCTTCTTTCAAGGTTAAATCGTCATGGATAATATGAGACAGCCCATTACGCACCACTGCCAAAGGCTGCACACCATGGGGAATGCGTACTTCACTCATCTTCAAACCAATCAACTCGGAGTCTGGTTCAACTGTTTGGGTATCAAACACAAGGCGCTTACGCACAGCTTGGTCATGCCAATAACTAAACGTATACGGTTTGGCAAACAAACGCTTGACCTGTAATTGATGAATCAGGCTACTGTGCTTTTTCTCATCTCCCTCTTGCAGGGTCACGTACACTTCAGAAACATGAAATTTTTCTTGTACCAAACGTGCGATGTGTAGATTATGGTCTGAAGAGCCTGTCATGGCAATCACAGTATCAATTTCTTCGGCGTGAATCACTTCCATATACAAGGGGTCCAAAGCATTGCCTTGCACAACAATGAAACCTGCGCGTTTTAAGTTTCTTACCACTTCACTGTTTAAATCTAAAAAGCGTACTTCTCTATCTTCACTCAACAAGCGCCCGAGTTCTGCACCGACTTGTCCACCACCAACAATCAATACCGAGCGATCGGAACCTCCCTTCACATCAAGCCATTGGCTCATCGGTTTGGCAAGGAAGCTATATAAAAATACAGAAACAATAATGATAATATACACCAGTGCTAACAATGTTTCAGCATGTGGGTTGCCTGCTTCCCATAAAATCAGAGAGAATAATGAGGTTACACCCGCCGCCACCACACCGCGTGGTGCCATAAAAGCAAGGAAGGTCATTTGTCGATAATTCAAATGCCCACCCACCGATGATAACCAAACCACCAAAGGTCGAACAACCAATGCCAACACCACAAAAATAAGTAAACCTTGCCAAAACCATGTTTCCATTACATACAAGTTTAGATTTGCTGCCAACAGCACAAACAACACCGAAATCAGTAACATCGACAAGCTACCCTTGAAGTGTTTCAAATTTTGTAAGTCTGGAATATCCATACGTTGTAAAATCACACCCGAAATAAGCACGGCAAGCAAACCTGCCTGTGAACTAATTTGGTCTGCCAACAAAAAGATTCCCCAAGCACTTGCCAAACTTAATACCACGCGCAGTTCAACACCTTCTGCGACATTGTGTTTCAGCGCTTTGCCAAGTAACCAGCCACCAATCACGCCAACAAATGCGCCAACCCCAAACTTCGCCATGATTTCTTGAAAACTATGTAGCATATCGGGGTCAGGTAAAAGTACAATTTGCAACATCACAATCGCCAAAATCGCACCCACACCATCCACCAACATCGCTTCACTGGTTAAAATATGGCTTACTTCCCTGTCCAAACGCACCTGGCGAACAATAGGGGTAATTACAGTGGGGCCACCTACCGCAACCAAAGCACCAAATAACAAGGAGATAGGCCAATCCATACCGACCACAAAGTGAACCAAGGTACCACCCAGTAACATGGTTAACACAGGGCCAACAATGACCAGTTTACCAACCGTCCATCCATGCTCTTTTAATGTTTTAAGATTAAGATTAAGCCCGCCTTCAAAAAGAATGACCGCCAAACCAAGCTCGATAAGGGTATGCATAGCTCCAGCAAGTAAATCCGCACGAATCCAATCCAAACCAAACGTTCCCAAAGCCATGCCAGCAATCAGCCAAATAATAATGGGAGGAAACTTCAGCCGTGCGGCCAGCAGCTGCGCGGCAACCGCAATCAATACGGCAATGACAAAGGCTGTCGTTGGTGTACTTTCAATCAACATCAAAAGTTATCCAACTGCTACAATACAATCCATCTCAACCTTGGCTGCCAAGGGAAGTGCCGCAACAGCTACTGTTGAGCGCGCAGGCCTATGCTCACCAAGCCATGCTGCATAAATTTGATTTACAGCAGGAAAATCATCCATGTTTTCAAGAAAAATAGTCACCTTAATAATTTGATTTAACTGCCCGCCTGCCGCTTCAATCACTGCCGATAAATTCGCCACAACCTGCTTAGCTTGGCTGGATACATCATCGGCAACCATGTTCCCTGATTGCGGGTCAAGCCCAATCTGCCCTGATGTGTATAACATGCCTTG
>JAUZQX010000015.1 GCA_030950765.1 Ghiorsea sp. | reverse complement strand
AGGAGTTGGCCTTATCACCCGTGCCATTTAAGCCGACAACAATACCATAACCAATCAAGGCGTTGGAGCGCACGCCTTCAATGTCGGCAAGGTCTTTGATACGTTCGGCATAGGTAGATGTTGAACATAGCAACAGGGTCATACATATAAGTAATGGTTTCATGATAATATTCCTTAAAATGGCCATATGAAATCCAAGGTTTGCCCTAACCAGCCTTCGTCGGACATCGCAGCCAATGAACCACCGCCACCATAACTGATATGTGCTTGGGCAACTTGTGCTGATAAAATGGTGTTGTTTGCCGATATATCAGAAGGGCGGACAATACCTGTAAAGGTGAGTTCTTGGGGTTGTTGGTTGATGGTTACTTGACGGCGACCAATGATTTTCATGTTGCCATTGGGATACACCTCGGTGACCACAGAAGTGACCGAAGCAATCAATGAATCGGTATTGGTGGTTTCACCACTGCCCGCAAAGCTTTTATCATTGCTGGTATCCATGGCAACTTTGGGGTCAAAGTTAGGCGCAATACTTTTTTCTAAACCAAATAAAGCACTAAGGCTAGATGTATGTTTCGACTTCCTACTCTTTTTCGTGCCCAGTGAGCGTGTTGCACTGGCATTTTCTTGAACCAACACCATCACCAAATCACCCACCCTATGCGCTTTGGGGTCGGTAAACATGGTTGAACCACTGTTGTTCCATAGAGAACCCGTGTTGCTATGAAGATGCTCTGTTGCTTGTAATGCTTGGTCTACAATAGGTTTGTTCACATCTTCTGTAATTTGTGCTTTGGTTGCAGCACAAGCTTGGAGTAGCAGTAAACTAGATACTAGGGCTGTTATTTTTAACATTAAACACCTCCGACAGCAATGGAGACGGTATGTGCATCTTGCACAATACTTTGCAGTGTTTGTTTGCTGCGAATATTTTGCACTAACATTCTATCACCACGGCTACCTGATTTAAGGGCAATACCTTCAGCGCGCACTTGAATGCCCGCAATTTTCACCAAAATTGTGACATGGTCGCCGCGTTTGATTAGGGGAGGGCGTTTTACAATGCTGGATACAATCACATCATCACGGCGCATATTACGCAGTGTTTGTAAGCCAATTACATCGTTGATGTCTGCCCAAGTTTGTCCGCGCAAACCTGCAATGTCTTTCCATTCTTTTAATAACATACTTCTATCTAGCACGGTTCGTGCCGAAACATCATGTTTGAGTGTGACAACCTTGCGAATCCAGCGAACTTGAGTGGATACATACCACCTTCTTAGGCTTTTCCCATGCCCTTGTTCAGCAATTAAGGACACACGTTTGGGTAAAAAACGTAAGTTAGGCAAAGACCAGCGTACGCTACCTTTGATATTGGGCCAACGTTGCACCTTAATGAGTTTAGCAATGGCACCATTTGCCGTGGGCTGGGCGGCAAAAAATGCCGTTAGCGACTTTTGTAGTTCGCTGTTGATGCTGGGTTGCACAGGCGTAGCAGCCTGTAGCAAGTGCGGCATGAACAAGATAACAAAGAAAGTAGCTAACGTTTTCATGTTAACGTTTTAAACCATTGGCGGTTTGTAACATTTCATCGGCAGCCTGTACGGATTTAGAATTCATTTCATAAGCCCGCTGACCAGCAATCAGGTTAACCATCTCTTCAACCATATTCACATTGGACATCTCCAGCATACCTTGCCCCAAACCGCCAAATCCATTCTCACCAGGGTTGCCAGTCAGCGGCTGACCTGATGAATTGGTAGCTTGAAAAATAGAGTTGCCCAAATGTGATAAACCAGCGGGGTTACTGAAATCAACAGTTTGAATCTGACCAACAACCGTGGATAATGAACCGGGTTGCTCTACAGATACCGTACCATCTTGCCCAATATGAATACTTAAAGTATCTGAAGGGATACTAATTGTTGGTTGAATGGGGTTGCCGCTTGATGTGACCAGTGTTCCTTGGGCATCGCGGTTAAATGAACCTGCGCGGGTGAAACCTGTTTCACCATTGGGTAATAAGACTTGGAAGAAACCTTTGCCTTGAATAGCAACATCCAAAGGGTTGCTAGTTTGTTGAAAACTGCCTTCGGAGAATACATATTCAATGCTCGCCGTTTGCACACCAAGACCAACTTGAATACCTGAAGGCAGCTGTGTGCCTGCTGCACTGGATTCTGCACCTGGTGCTTTGATTTGTTGGTACATTAAATCTTGAAAATTAGCTCTGCCACGCTTAAAACCTGCGGTATTAACGTTGGCAAGATTGTTGGCAATCACATCAACGTTGGTGGTTTGTGCTGCCATGCCTGTTGCGGCTGTCCATAGTGAACGCATCATAATAGTTTACCTCTTAACCTGAAATTTTCCCGACATTGGAGCTAAGTTGCCCTGCCAGTTGATTGTATTGTTCGACAACCTTCATCGATGATTCGTATGCTCTTAAAGTGGCGACCATTTCAGTCATGGCGAGCACTGAGTTGACGTTAGAACCTTCGAGTGCGCCGTGTTGCACAACAACTTCACCCACAGCCGATTCCATGTTGGCATCATCGGTGAGTAAAAGTGTGCCTTCCTTTTGTTGTAATTGTTTGTCATCAATCACTTTAACCAAAGCCAGCTGGGCAACTTGTTGATTATCAACATAAATGACGCCACCACTGGTGCCTGTAACTTCGCCGCTGGGTAAGTTGATGGGTACACCTGAATCATCCAATACAGGTAATCCACCTTGTGTTACAAGGTTACTTTCACTGTCTAAACGGAAGTTGCCAGCGCGGGTCAAAGCTACGCTGCCATCGGGCTGTTCGACTTGAAAATAACCTTCGGCAAGAATGGCAAAGTCTAACGCATTGCTGGTTTGTTTGATGGTGCCTGCTTTGGTGTCAATATATTGTGAGCCCATGCTTAAATAAGATGCAGCTGTTTTTTGTTTATTGCCCGTTGCCATTAAATTATCGGATAAAACAGTTTGGAAAGAAGAACGGGATGCTTTGTACCCAGTGGTATTCACATTGGCGAGGTTGTGCGTAATATTATCCAAGCGGTTTTGCGCCATGGTACTTGCGACACCTGAAATAAAGAAACCACGTTGCATATTTTTCTCCTTTGTTAGCGTTGAAACTGTGTATGTGGAAGAAAGAGCATGTTTAATGCCAAGGTTGTTTGTGGCTTAAGATGTTGTTTTTAAAGGATTGGTTATTTTTATGGTGTCAGGCTTTCGGCATGAATGACCGAAATTAGGGAAAATATTTCCGCTTATGCCTTGTTGGCTGGTATATCAAGAAATTGGCGAATATGATGATGCAGCTGATGGATACGCATCGGTTTTTTAATCAGTATACTATTATCGAGTTCAGCTTTTTCCGAAAACTGTGATGAATCGTAACCACTCATAAATATATATGGCATATTGGGGTTCATTTTACGTATGTGTTGGGCAGCTTCATGTCCATTCATATTGGGCATGACAATATCGGAAAGCACGAGTGAAATATTTTGTTGGTGTTGGCGGAAGGTATCTACAGCTTGTTGTCCATCTTCAGCGACCACCACGGCATAACCAAGGCTTTGTAATGCTTCTCCAAGTGACTGCCTAAGTATTTCTTCATCATCGACCAGTAAAATAGTTTCATTCTGACTGGTATATACATTGAGGTTTTGTAAGCTGATGCTTTGTGCCATGTTATCTTGTTCGATATGGGTGGTGGGTAAGTATATATGGAAGGTTGTGCCGTGTTTCAAAACACTACTCACTTCAATGATGCCTGAGTGGCTTTGTATAGCACCATAAACCATGGCAAGCCCAAGTCCTGTGCCTTGCCCAACCTCTTTGGTGGTGTAAAAGGGTTCAAAAATGTGTTTGGTTTCATCGTTGTGGATACCGCAACCATTGTCTTGAACAGACAGGTGGGCAAGCGGTGTATCATCCACTTTATGCTGTTGTTGAAACATCACATCAGGCACAAATAGCTCAAAACGTATGTGAATACTGGGTTTTTTTGTTTCTTTTAAGGCATGAACAGCATTACTTAAAAGGTGCAATATGACCTGTTGAAGTTGGGAAGAATCACCTTGGATATGTAAGACACTGCTTTCTAATTCTTGATGCAGTATGATATTGTCGGGCACGGCAGCAGCATTTAAGTGGGCGGTTTCACGTATAAAATGTGTGAAATTAAAGTTTTCTTGCTGTGCATTATCTTTGCGAGAAAAAACCAATAAGTGTTGTACCACTTGGGCTGCACGGTTACTGATACGTTCAATGTTTTCAAGCCGTGTTAAAAGTTGGGTATTGCCTTGGGTTTCCTTTCGGGCGAGGTAGGTTTGTCCTAATAAGCTGCCCAGCATATTGTTAAAGTCATGGGCAATACCACCAGCAAGCACACCGATAGATTCCAGTTTCTGTGCTTGAAGCAGCTGTTCCTCAAGCGCAACCTGCTCGGATATATCTTGAATCATGCCCATGATGCGAACCACATGACCTGTTTTGTCTAAGATTGGTTTGGCAATGCAGCGCACGGTTTTTGTTGAACCTGTTACGGTTTGAATTTGGAATACTTTTTTACAGGGCTGTTGTTGGTTAACTACTTGTTGTAATGCAGCTTGTATTTGGTCTCTTTGTTGTGGGTGAATAGAAGCAAGAAAGGTATCAAGTGTCGGGCGAGACTGCTTGGGTTCAGTTTCAAACATATGAAAGGTTTCTTTCGACCAATACATATCATTGGATACAATATCCCACTCCCAACAACCCATATGCGCTATTTTTTCTGCTTCTATAAGTCTAGCTTCATTGATGCGCATTCGTTTTTTCGCTTGATACATATTTGCTTCATGATGTTTGCTTTGTATGCGTAAACGAATATTGGTCAGGTGCGACTTGTAGTCGGACAATGCATTGTAAAGTAAAAAGAAAGCATATAATATATATACGATAGCCAATGCCGTTGTAACACGGGATTGTTCTAAAAATAACATCACGCATGCTGGCGTTAGGATAAGTGGTAGGAAAATATAGATAAACTTGGGTTGTACGCTTAAGGCATTGGTGCCACCTGCAGCGATTCCCGCAAGGATTAAAAGGGTTGCAGCTTGATACAGTGGTTGACTCTCAGGGACTAAGAAAATACCTGCGGCACCCCAGAGGGCAAAAGAAGGTATGCTTGAAAATAGCAAATAATTTTCCCAACGTTGCACATCATTTTTGGAAGGTTTCTCTTTTTGGAAGCGATTATAAATAAACACTCGAAGCAGTAAAGACAGGCAAAGAAAGGCGAACCAAAGGACTAAAGTTGTATGCTGAATGGCGGGCCACTGTACAACCATAAGCACAAAAGCTGAGGCAACACTAGCAATCAGAGTGCTGGGTATATTGCTATACAATAGTGAGACTTGCTCGTGATGAATTTCTTGTGATATTTCTGCTTGGTTTGAATCTTTACTCACCAAGTTGCCCCCCATGAACAATCTACCATGGATGCTACCGTGCCATGGGTGTGAATATCTTCAAGTTATTTCATTAAAAAAAATTCATGTAAGTTTGTCGGGTAATGCCATTTCTTCGGCGGGGACATAAACAATAGCGGGGTAGACAGGACCAATATCTACGATATTCCATACATCATCGCGTAGCCCAAGCTCAATGTCAATCACGTCACCTTCTCGCAGTTGTTGTAGGATAGCTTCCGGCAGCATAATAGGACCAATAAGTTTTTCAGGCTCACTATCAAAAGATAACCATAATTCATTGGTTTTAATTTGGGCGATACGTGCATGCCCTTCTTTAAAAGATGAAAAACGTGTGCCGCGCAAACGTGGTGATACGCCACCGCCCAAACGAATATGATACAAAAGCAAATGTGCCGCAATGGCAGCGCGTTTGGCATCAGGCAAAGTATCTTGCAAGATGGCATTGCTGGCTTCAAATGGTTTTGTCTCAATCCAATGATGTTTGTGGATAAATTGTAACCAGCTTAACAAGGTTTCTGTGCATTCTTGCACCATGAGTGAGTTGGTTGAAGGCTCGCGTAATAGATGCCATGCGATAAAGTCGCGAAGGTATTCACCCGTCACGCGCTCCAAGGGAAGCTCATCCAAAGAAAGGGCTGGGTCTTCTTGATGTTCACCTTGCATTAACTTGGTGATAAAGCTGTCCAGAGACTCTTCCCAAGCTTGGGAAGAAACTTCTTCTTCCATGTCGTCAGGTTGAAACAAGTCCGAATAATAAACCAAATATTCGCTAAAAAACTGAAAAGTTTGTTCACTTTTTTGTATGCTTTCAGGCTCGCCATGATCTTGGTTTTGTAAATCAAGGAGGAAGCGGTCAAATGTTTCCTGCAATGTTATGCTCATGAATCACCCTCATGGTTGTTGTCCAGCATGGGAATAGCTAGGCTTCATTTTTTATTAATTACGGCAAACATAGCATAAGTACCGTTTTTGAGAAGGTTATGCTGGTTTAAATAGGAGAAGCACCATGCTTATTAATGTAACGTCAGTTCGTACAGGTCATATTTTGGACTGGGATGGTGGCCTGTGGAAGGTTGTGAAAACACATCATGTGACACCGGGCAAAGGCGTGGCTTGTATGCAGTTGGAAATGCGTCATCTTGAAAAAGGAAACAAGACCAATAAACGTTTTAACTCAACAGAAAAAGTTGACCGTATTGTATTAAATCAGCGTAAAATGCAGTTTCTTTATGCAGATGGTGGTCAATATAACTTTATGGACATGGAAACGTATGACCAAATCGCCTTGGGTGAGGATATGGTGGAAGCTGCTAAACCATATATGTTGCCAGAAATGGAAGTGGAAGTGGAGTTTCATGATGAACGCCCTTTAAATGTTAAACTTCCACAGTCGGTGAACCTTGTGGTGACAGAATGTGATGCATCCATCAAAGGGCAAACAGCAACCAGCTCGTATAAACCAGGGGTATTAGAAACAGGTGCTTCGATTATGGTGCCTCCTTATTTGGAAGCGGGAACCAAGGTTCGCGTCAATACAGAAACGGGCGAATATATGGAGCGCGCTTAATCTGAACTTCATCAGTGCGCGCCATGGTTGCCATGAAGTTTTTATTCGGGAAAGAACAGCAAATGTGCGGACTTTTTTTGTGAATCATGCGGCTAAATGTGACTGTGGTCACATGCTCTAAATCATGGATTTGTAGGCTTCACTTACTTTTTATAAGGGTAATATTTTAAGTAAAAAAGGAGACGTTGTTGAAGCATAAACATATTGTATTGGGTTTTGTATTAACAGGCATGATTGCCACATCGCAGGTAGCTCTTGCTGATGATGATGGCGATGAACATGAGGGCTTTTTCAGCCGTTTTTCAACAAGTAGTGCGGCTATTCCGCATAATAAACTGTACCAAGAAAGTTGCGCATCATGCCATATGGGTTTTCAGCCAAACTTGTTGCCCAGTGCATCATGGGAAAAAATCATGAGCCCTAAGGCATTAGAAGACCATTTTGGTGATAATGCAGAAGTGAATGAAAAAGATAGGCAGGCTATCTTGGTATACTTAAAGACATATGCGGCAGACCAAAAAGGAAGACGTTTGTTGCGATTTGGTCGAGGTGAAGCGCCTATGCGGATTACGGAGCTGCGTTATTTTAAACGTGAGCACAATGAAATTCCAAAACGTATGGTACAAGGCAACCCGAAAGTACGTTCGTTGAGTAATTGTATGGCATGTCATACAGGTGCAGAACGTGGTGATTATAGTGAGCGAGGCATTCGTATTCCAAGTTATGGTCGTTGGGAAGACTGATTGGCATAGCCGTTTGTAGCAATGGCATCTTGTAGCTTGCATATTTCATAATTAAAAATAAAAACTGGAGTGGTTGTAAAGATGAAAGAAAAAGTTTGGGACTTGTTTGTACGTATATTTCATTGGAGCTTGGTGTTAAGTTTTACTGCAGCGTATTTAACAGCTGCTTATGGGTATAATGAAACCTATGACTTGGATGAAGTGCATGAGTGGTTGGGTTACTTTATCACTATATTGATTGTCTTGCGTATTGTGTGGGGTTTTGTGGGCTCGAAATATGCGCGCTTTTCCAACTTTATTTTTTCACCATCGGAATACATTGAAAATTTCAAAGCGATTATAGGTAATAAACACATAAAGCATTATATGGGTCATAACCCTTTGGGTGGGGCGATGGTGTTTGCATTGATTGCAGGTTTGTTGGTCTTAACTTTCTCTGGTTTAACCCTGTTGGGTTGGAGTGAGTATACCGGTCCAGTATGGGCGTTGGGTATTTCTGTTTCAGATAGTATAGGTGATTTGGCTAAGTTTATTCACTATGAATTGTCAGATTTTATGTTGGTTCTGATTGGTGCGCATATTCTAGGTGTGTTTGTGGCAATGAAACAACATAGCGAAAATTTGGTGCGTTCTATGTTTACAGGTCATAAAGAACGTTAATTTTTCTCGCAGTATATTGCATTGATATTGGTGGTGATGCGATGCAATGTGCTGAGTGTTTGTTTGAAGTCTGCTTCGGATATGCCTTGCAGTGTTAAGTCACTCACGTCATGAAGTTTAGGCATAAATTTCGCAAAAGTGTTTTTTCCCTTGGTGGTGATGTGGGCGCGAATAATGCGCCTATCATTTGTATCCTGAATGCGTTCTACAAGGTTGAGTTGCACCAAGCTGTTGAGTAAGCGTGTAACTGAAGCTTTATCTTTTTCCAGTATATGTGCCAACTTTGTTTGTGCAAGTCCTTCAAAATGTTGGATAATCATCAAAGCATGAGCGGCTTCTGGTGTGATGTCATAACCCAAATCTTTATATGCTTGGCTGGTCTGTTGGCGCATAAAACACATCAATTGCCCAATTAAGGGCATGAGGGCACCTATTTCTATATCCGTACTTGGTTGAAAATCTCTCATAATGGCAAACGATAGGGTTATTGTTGATAAAATCAATAGTTGACCTTATCAACTATTATCCTAATGTTCGCCGCATGTTTTTGTTTTTATAGAAACCAACTATAGCGAACAGGCAAAGAGGTGACAGTGTGAGTAAAGCAGGAAAAATATGGATGGCGGCTTGTTTGTGTTTTGTGTTGCAAACACCAGCGCAGGCAAAAGTATTATCTTTGTCGGATGTATTAAGCAATGTGTTTGCAAAAAGCCCTGACTTGCAAGCTTCAAATGTGCAGGTAAAGATTCAACGTGCCAATAGCTTACAGCTTGATGGGGCACTTGATATGCATTATGGCGGTAGCATTGGTTTGAGTAATGAAAGTGCGCCAACAACCAATCCTTTTTCGCCTACGGAAACCAATGCGGCATTTATTTCAGGTCAGGTGGTTCAGCCCTTTGAGGGTGGCAGCACATTAACAGGGACCTTATTGTATAATCGTGCCGAGCTTATTTATCCAGCTTCAGTTATTCCCGCGTTTCAGAGTAAACCCAATCCGCAATATCAACATCAAATCGATTTGATTTATCGTTACCCCTTGGTTGCGGGCGCTGGCAACCCCAATTATAGGTATCAAAAAGAAGTCAGTGTGGCAGAAGAGAAAGCTGCAAAACTTCGTATTACCTTGCTTAAGGAGCAAATCGCAGCCCAAGCTATTGGTATGTATGCTCAGTTTGTGTTGAGTGACTTGTCGGTGAAGTTAGCCAAGGATGCCGAGCTTCGTGCCACACAACTTTTAGACAACCAAAAAAAGCGTGAAAGCTTTGGTCTCGTAGAAAAGGCAGACCGTTATCAAACGGAGGCTTTGGTGACAGCGAGAAAACTACAACTGGCACAAGCCAAAGCAGAGAAACGAGCAGCACAAACGGCGTTGAATCGTTTGATGTATCAAGCTGCGGATACACCACTTGTGTTGAAGTTTCGTTCACCCAAGGTTCAGTTGCAGTCGGTGTCGAAGTTATTGGTTAAGGCTGAGTCTAAACGTCCTGTTTTTCAAGTGTTGGCAGCGCAATATGCAGCTGCAGAAGCACAGTTGAGTTTAGCGAAAACATCTGAAGATTATCAGTTGGATTTGATAGGGCAGGTGGGTACGCGAGCCTTGGATGGTAGCGCGGGCACAGCTTTTACAAGGGGTTTTAACCCTGCACATGACAGGTATATTGGTATCAGTGTTGAGTTTAGTGATGTATTGGACAATAAAAGTAGTCGTGCTGCGGTACAAAGAAGTGTGTTGGCATTGGAGAGTATCAATATTGAGCGACACAAAGCTATGATGGATTTACAGACAGAAATCGCCACGTTGGTCAATGATTTACGCAGTGCAAGAATTACATTGAAGGCATCAAAAGCACAAGTGAAAGCAGAAAAGAAAAAGTACCAAGCAGAAATGGAGCGTTATCAAAAAGGACGCGTGCCAACATCTGCAGTGATTCAATTTGAAGGTGATTTAAGAGTAGCCCAGCTTCGTGAAGCTATTCAGCGGGTTAGCCTTGGTTTGACGGAGTATAAGCTGGCTTTAGCCGTGGGTGAGTTGCCTGAATTGTTAGGGCAAACACAAGGGGATGCGCGATGAATAGTTTGATTGCATTTTTTGTAAGACGAGGGCTGTTGGTCAATATGTTATCGGGTATGTTGTTGCTGGGTGGCATCTACGCAGCAATGAATATTCAGCGAGAAGCATTCCCTAGCGTCAACTTTGACTTGGTGGTCATTGGTGCGGCGTATCCAGGTGCATCACCACAGGAATTGGAGCAGCTTGTTGCAATACCGATTGAACGTGAGCTTAAAGGCATTGATGGGGTTAAAAAAACAACATCAACATCTTACCCTGGAAGTATGGAAATTCTTATTCAGGTTGACCCTAACTATACAGATCGGTCACGTTTTGTGTCCGATGTGCAGCAGGCGGTGAATCGTGCAGTTCTGCCTGATGATTTGCCAAGTGATCCTTTTATTAAAGAGATTAAATCTGAGCAAACGCCGGTGATTTCATTTTCTATTTTTGGGGCAATACCAGAGTTAGAACTCAAACATATTGCCAATCAAATTGAAAATGATTTATTGACCTTGCCTGGTGTGTCTAAAATAAATGTATTTGGCGATCGTAAAGAAGAAATTCGCATTACATTAAACCCTGAAAAAATGCAGCAATACCGCGTATCTACGGAAGATGTGATTGCACTGGTTCAAAAGTGGAATATAAATGCGCCGGGTGGGCAACTTAAAACACAGGACGGTCTTAAGGCGATTCGGGTGAATGGTGAATTTACCTCTGCCCAAGATGCCGCGACTTTGGTGATTCGTGCCAATGAGTTGGGTCAGGCTTTGTACTTGTCCGATATTGCGGATGTGACACAAACGCTTGAAAAACCAAGGCGATATGTGGATGCCATGGGTGAGACGGCAATTAATTTTACGGTCGTAAAGAAAGCAGATGCAGATATTATCAAGGTTGTTGACCATGTACGTGAATACTTACCCTTAATTTCTAAACAGTATGGTGAAACGCTTGAAGTGCGTGCTTATAAAGATTTTTCTATCAATACACGGGTTCGATTAAATGTATTAACCAGTAATGGTGCGATAGGTTTGATTTTGGTTTTGTTAACCTTGTTTATGTTCTTGCGCCCTGCGGTTGCATTGACCACAGCTTGGGGTTTGCCGATTATTTTCTTTTCAGGTTTGCTGGTTTTGTTTTTGATGGGCACAACACTGAACTTATTAACTATGTTTGGTTTTATAATCGTGTTGGGCTTAATGGTGGATGATGCCATTATTATTGGCGAAAATGCGACCTACCATATGGAGAAGGGTTTATCGCCCTCTGAAGCTGCAGTTAAAGGTACGCAAGAGTTGTTAGGCCCTGTGACAGCAACGGTGTTAACCACAGTTGTTGCCTTTTTGCCTATGATGTTTATGGACGGTATAATTGGTAAGTTTGTGTATTCGATACCTGTGGTGGTGGTTATTCTACTGATTTTCTCTTGGGTAGAAGCTATCTTTATTTTGCCCAACCATGTTGCAGACTTTGCAAACCCCAATAAACACCCCAAAGAACGAAAAATCTTAATTTGGCTGACGAACTTTTATGAACGGCTGTTACGCAAAGCGTTGAAACTACGTTATGCTACCGTTGCTTTAACGGTTGCGGCATTTATAGCAGCCATTGCTTTGGCTGGTGTAGTGAAGTTTCAGCTGTTTCCACCCGGTGCGGAAGACCAGTTTTATTTACAGGTAACCTTACCCGCAGGCTCTTCGTTATCTGAAACACGCCAAACATTGTTGGCGCTTGATAAAGAGGTGCGTAAACATGTGCCTGAAGACTTGTTGGAAACAACCGTCGGTGTGTCTGGTGACAATGCCGCCAATGAACAAGAATCCTTAAAACAAATTGGCGACAGGTTTGGTTACTTAAAAGTTATTTTAATTTCGTTTGCTCATCGTGATGTGTCGGCATATAAAGTGATGGATGATGTTAAGGCGGGGATAGCAGGTAAATTCCCCGATGTGGATATTAACTTTGTTATGCTCAAAGGCGGGCCACCAACAGGTCGTGCTTTGCAGGTTGAGATTACAGGCACGGATATGGACAGGACAAAATCAGGGCAGGCGTTAATGACACTGTTGCAGGGTGTGAAAGGCGTACACTCGATTGAAAGTGGGTTGCGTGAAGGTTCACCAGAAATACATATTGAAGTGGATAGGAAGTTGGCAGCCTATGCGAATATCGATTTGGCAACGATTGCAACGAGTATTCGAGCAGCTTTTGATGGTATTCCCGTGTCAACATTGAAGCAGGGTGTTGAAGAAGTCGATGTAACGATTCGTTTTCCTGAAATAGCGCAGCAAAATGTTCACACGCTGGAGCAGCTGTTGATTCCAAACCGTCAAGGTGGCCTTGTGCCACTTGAGAAGGTGGCAACGTTTAAAGAGGTGCCAGGTCTTACCAGTATCCGCCATAAAGATGGTTTACGGGTGTTGAATGTGACGGCTGAAGTGAATGAGGATATTATTACATCTAAAGCTTTGAACGATTTGGTAAAAGGCCGCGATGCGGAATGGTTAAGCTCACAAGAACCTGCTGCTGTGAAATACGTCATGGGTGGAGAGCAAGAGAAGACGGATGAGTCTGTACAGGGGTTAATTTTCAGCTTTGCTTTTGCTCTGCTGGGTATTTTTGTTATATTGGCGATTCAGTTTAACCGCATTTCTTATCCGTTTTTGGTGATGTTTGCTATTCCATTTGGTGTGATAGGTATTGTGATTGGTTTGTTTTTACATGGTCAGCCGTTGTCTTTTATGTCTTTGATGGGCTTTGTGGCGTTGACAGGTGTGGTGGTCAACTCATCGCTTGTGTTGGCAGCACTCATCCAACGTGAATTTGAAGATGGTAAACCGTGGTTCGAAGCTATTGTCCATGGTGGCAAACGTCGCTTTAGGGCAGTCATGTTAACGGCGATTACTACAGTGGTGGGTTTATTGCCTACAGCGTATGGTTGGGGCGGTTTTGACCCCTTTGTAGCGCCTATGGCGCTGGCATTATCATGGGGTCTGATGTTCTCGACATTGATTACCTTGTTTGCGATTCCAGCTACCTTAGCAATTGCTTTGGATGTGAAGGCATTGTTTCAATCTAGACGCTCTAATAAGATGATTAAATCTTAATTTTTCTTTCACGCTAAAGTCATGAAAAGGCTTTATACTTCGCAAGGTCTGGCGCTACCTCCCTCCCCTCCCTCCTCAGCGCCAGACAGATATTGATTAAAGGTCTCGCTTTTGCGAGGCCTTTTTTTATGTTTTAAAACTTGCGCCCCCTTACAATATATGTGTTTTTATAAGCGTAAGCCCATCGTGTTGTATGTCACAAAAAATTGACACATCCAAGCAACTACTTTAGAAATCCGACCGCGAGAGAAGGTGTCTGCAAGAACATTACTAAAAGAATGTGAGGGAGATAACATGGGGCTCGATTATTTGGCCAGCAATTATGTGCCAATTTTTATATTTATTTTAATAGCATTAGGCATGGGTATTATGCCATTGATGCTGACTATGGTGGTTGCAGAACAGCGACCCGATGCAGAAAAACTTTCGGCATACGAATGTGGTTTTGAAGCTTTTGAAGATGCACGCATGCACTTTGATGTGCGCTTTTATCTTGTGGCGATTCTTTTTGTAATTTTTGATTTGGAAACAGCATTTCTTTTCCCTTGGGCCGTAGTCTTGGATCAAATAGGCATTTTTGGATTTATCGAGATGATGTTATTTTTACTGATTCTTTTGGTTGGATATATTTACGCCTGGAATAAAGGGGCTTTGCAATGGGAATAGAAGGTCTTCTCGACAAAGGGTTTATCACCACAACAGCAGATAAACTTATCAATGGCGCACGTGCAGGTTCATTGTGGCCTATGACATTTGGTTTGGCTTGTTGCGCTGTGGAAATGATGCACGCTGGTGCATCTCGTTACGATTTGGATAGGTTTGGCATTGTGTTTCGCCCAAGCCCTAGGCAATCGGATGTAATGGTGGTTGCAGGTACACTTTGTAATAAAATGGCACCAGCGCTGCGTAAAGTTTATGATCAAATGTCTGAGCCTCGCTGGGTG
Source organism: Ghiorsea sp. (assembly GCA_030950765.1). Lineage (GTDB taxonomy): Bacteria > Pseudomonadota > Zetaproteobacteria > Mariprofundales > Mariprofundaceae > Ghiorsea. The sequence continues at coordinate 100 of JAUZQX010000015.1, read as the reverse complement.
ATTTCTATGGGTTCGTGTGCCAATGGTGGTGGTTATTATCACTATTCATATGCGATTACGCGAGGCTGCGATCGTATTGTGCCTGTGGATATTTATGTTC